>NZ_CAWUDN010000017.1:0-95201 GCF_963920915.1 Nostoc sp. PCC 9305 | reverse complement strand
CGTAGCTTTGGCGGGGTGGGGTTCTTTCTTATTTTTGATTTATGCAAGAGGTCTATTCTGACCGGAGGCGGAGCGTCCCCGACTCCGCTCCTGAATTCTGGCTGCTGAATTCTTCTTCAACACTGTGGCGATCGCTAAGTGAGTGAGTAATACCATTTTGGATTTCTCAGTCGAACGATTTTAGATTTTGGATTGTGAAACATCCATTGGATAAGTGTTTCAGTTTTCCATCTGTGGCAATCATTTTTCAAATTGGTATAAGTTATACCAAACTTGTTGTGCTAAAGATGAGGAATCCTGGGCGCAACCAGTTAAAATACGGTAAACCTTATGAATTACCGTTGATTCATCCAAAACAAGGCTCAATTATTATTACTTGTTTGTATAATTGGAAACTCAAATAACTGTTTATGTCAGAACAATATCGTTTTGAAACCCTGCAAGTTCATGCTGGACAAGAGCCGGCTCCTGGAACGAATGCTCGTGCTGTACCGATTTACCAAACGACTTCCTACGTTTTTAACGACGCCGACCACGGAGCGCGGTTATTTGCTCTCCAGGAATTTGGCAACATTTACACCCGCATCATGAACCCAACGACGGATGTATTTGAAAAGCGGATTGCTGCCTTAGAAGGAGGTGTAGCAGCATTAGCAACCGCTAGTGGGCAAGCGGCGCAATTTTTGGCGATCGCTACCATCGCTCAGGCTGGGGATAATATTGTTTCCACTAGTTTTCTGTATGGTGGAACATATAACCAGTTTAAAGTCTCTCTACCACGCTTAGGTATTAAAGTCAAGTTTGTTGAGGGAGATGACCCAGAAAGTTTTCGTCAAGCGATCGACGATCGCACGAAAGCATTATACGTTGAAACCATTGGCAATCCGCAATTCAACATTCCCGACTTTGCCGCTTTAGCTCACATTGCCCACGAAAACGGCATACCTTTAATTGTGGATAATACCTTCGGTGCTGGTGGGTATCTAGCTCGGCCAATTGAACATGGTGCAGATATCGTAGTGGAATCTGCAACTAAATGGATTGGTGGACATGGTACTTCCATCGGTGGCGTAATTGTCGATTCGGGTAAATTTGACTGGGGTAATGGCAAATTTCCTCTATTTACTGAGCCAGCACCCGGCTATCATGGGCTAAATTTTCAAGAAGTCTTTGGCCCCGGTGGTTCCTTTGGTAACATTGCCTTTATTATTCGCGCTAGAGTCGAGGGATTACGAGATTTTGGCCCGTCCTTGAGTCCATTTAACGCCTTTCTGTTACTGCAAGGATTAGAAACTCTCTCTCTACGTGTAGATCGTCATGTGAGCAATGCCTTAGAATTGGCTCGGTGGTTAGAGCAGCAAGAGCAAGTATCATGGGTTAATTATCCGGGGCTTCCTAATCACCCATATCACGAACGAGCGAAAAAATATCTTCGGCATGGCTTTGGGGGAGTTTTAAACTTTGGTATCAAAGGTGGACTAGAGGCGGGTAAAGCTTTTATTAATCATGTGAAATTAGCGAGTCATTTAGCAAATGTTGGTGATGCGAAAACCCTTGTTATTCATCCCGCTTCTACAACCCATCAACAGCTAAGTAATGACGAACAGCTTTCAGCAGGAGTCACAGCCGATTTGGTGAGAGTATCAGTGGGA
The DNA here is from genome assembly GCF_963920915.1 of Nostoc sp. PCC 9305. Lineage (NCBI taxonomy): Bacteria > Bacillati > Cyanobacteriota > Cyanophyceae > Nostocales > Nostocaceae > Nostoc > Nostoc sp. PCC 9305. The sequence continues at coordinate 93,549 of NZ_CAWUDN010000017.1, read as the reverse complement.
ATTGAACATATCGACGACATCAAAGCAGATTTCCAGCAGGCATTCCAGCAAGTTAGGATTTAGTTCTCAATTGGGCATCCCTTCTCTGCGAGACGCTACGCGAACGGCTACGCTCAGGGCAAGTGGGCACAAGAGGCAGAGGTGCGGAGGGGCAGAGGGGGAAACTGACTGCAACTTCTTTCTTGCTCCCCTGCTCCCCTGCTCCCCTGCCTCCCCTGCCTCCCCATCTCCCCACTCCTAGATATGATCTACTCAGACTTCATCTCACCGCAAACCCAGTTTTACCAACTGACGATGCCATTTCAATTAGAAGGCGGCGAAACATTAATTGGGGTTCAGGTTGCTTATCGCACCTGGGGACAGTTAAATGCTCAAGGCGATAATGGGGTACTGATTTGTCATGCCTTAACTGGTTCCGCTGACGCTGATGATTGGTGGGAACCTTTGTTTGGTTCAGAGAAAGCCTTCAATCCAGAACGCGACTTTATTGTATGCAGCAACATTTTGGGAAGTTGTTACGGCACAACTGGGCCAAGTACTATCAACCCCATAACGGGAAACCCTTATGGCGTATCCTTCCCTAAGATTACAATCCGAGATATGGTTCACCTGCAAGTTGCACTATTAGAATACCTGGGTGTTCAATCTCTGCGGTTAGTAATTGGTGGCTCACTCGGTGGAATGCAAGCACTGGAGTGGGCGTTGTTATATCCAGAAAAAGTGAAAGCGATCGCACCCATCGCAGTTTCTGGAAGACATTCAGCTTGGTGTATTGGATTGAGTGAAGCCCAAAGACAGGCAATTTATGCCGATCCAAACTGGCAAGCAGGGAACTACACTCTCGATGCGCCGCCAAACCAAGGACTAGCAGTAGCGCGGATGATGGCGATGTCTACTTACCGTTCTTGGGATAGTTTTACAAGCCGCTTTGGACGCGAGTATGATGCATCTGAGCAGTTTACTATAGCCAGTTACTTACAGCATCAGGGTCAAAAGCTGACAGAACGATTTGATGCCAATACTTACATCACTCTCACCCACGCAATGGATCGCCATGATGTTGCACGCGATCGCACCAGTCCTGATTTGTCAGATTATGAATCTATTCTGCAAAGCATCCAGCAACCGACTTTAGTTGTTGCAATTGATTCTGACATCCTCTATCCTCCAGTAGAACAACAAGAATTGGCTAATTTAATCCCTAATGTTCAACTGGCGTGGCTGAATTCAACCCACGGACATGACGCATTTTTAATTGATATAGCTGCATTGAATGAAATACTGATCTCTTTTCAGCGAAGTTTAGATTTCCCAGCCTCCTAACTCGATAATCTCATTTTGTAGTTTTGTAGGGTGTGTTATCGCGTCAGCGTAACGCACCGTTAGAGATTTTCGGTAAGTTAAGAATAAATTCCATAACGCACCCTACCAAATTAAAGCTTGTGTATATGGAAAAAATTTATAGAGTGGCGACAGTCGCGGGAGTTGAGATTTTGCGACAGCGCCAACTAAAACATAGTGTACCAGATTTGCGACGGGTATCTGCGGAAAGCTTCCTACTTGGTTGTTGAGTGACTTGCCCTGACTGGTGCCGAGCGCAGCTGAGGTATCGTAGTCGTACCTCTGTGGGGAAGGGAGTCGAAACATCTTTGCAAAAATTCTTTTAATCAGCGCCAGTCAACAGAAGTGGCAGAATGTGGGTATTAAGATTAAAACAATTATCGGTAAGCATCACCCAATCTACAGGTTTTTTAGATGATGAAACAGAGATGGGCAAGCATATACAAATGCACTCAGCTACTTTGGAATTTTTTGTTAGTGTTGGTAATTTGGAATCTCCCCCAATACGCTCTAGCAGATGTCAACCCACAGGAGATAAATGCAATTATTCGCACACGGGATATTGCCCTGCAAGCCCTAAATACCCGCGATTTTGCCAAAATACAGCCTTACTTGCACCCAAACTTCACAATCACAACAGTTGATAATCAGATTTTTCACGAAGTTCCTGAGTTTGAAAAGTACTGGAATCAGCAGTTTTCCAGTTCCATCAAAGATATCAAAATGCAACTAAAAGGAGATACTCTTAGAACATTTCTTACTCCAGATATAGATGTTGCCTCTGGAGAAGCGATGTCTACGACGGGCTACGCCTACGCATCTTTTTCTTTCAAAGATGGCAAAGCGGCTGATATGGCATTGCGATGGACAGCAGTGCTGCAAAAACTCCAAGATAAATGGACGATTCAATCGCTGCATTTTTCCTCAAATCTGCTGAATAACCCAGTGCTAAATGCTGCTCAACAATTGGGGCGGATTCTAGCAGTTGCAGCAGGTGTGGGCGGTTTCCTTCTGGGAGCAGTGACGATGCTATTATTACGTCGCAGAACTAAGCTACGAACCGAAAGGATATAGCAAATAAAGTGGGAAGAAACACTTATCAGCCCAGTAAAAATATTAGCTTTCATCGTCGTCTCAAAGCAACCATAGTAGTTTTATTAGTCTGGGGTGGCGTGAGTTTGCTGCACTGGCTACCAGAAACACAATGGTTGATGCTGGGATTAACGGCAATTCTGACCGTGCAAACGTTACGGATGCTGTTAGCAAAACCAGAGGCGGCGGTGATGGAGAGTGAGATTTATTTACCGCCAGTCTCGATTTTAGTTCCGGCTAAAAATGAAAGTCCAGTCTTAGCTAATCTAGTTTACAGCCTATGCCAATTGAATTATCCCAGCGATTCCCTAGATATCTGGGTTGTTGATGACGGCAGTACCGATGAAACCCCCCAGGTTTTGAAAGAATTACAAACTAAATTTCCAGCTTTACAAGTTCATCGACGGGAATCAAAAGGTGGTAAATCAGGGGCGTTGAATGCAGTGTTTCCCTTTACGCAAGGCGAGATTATCCTAGTCTGCGATGCGGATGCTCAATTACCTGCCAATTTTCTCCAGCAAACAGTACCTCTGTTTCAGAAGCAAGCGATCGGTGCAGTACAAGTGCGAAAAGCGATTTCTAATGCTAATACCAATTTCTTAACCCGTTGCCAGCAGATGGAAATGTGCTGTGATAGCTTTCTACAAACCCATCGCATTGCTATTGGTGGAATGTCTGAACTGCGGGGTAATGGGATGTTAGTTCGTCGGGAATTGTTAGAAAAGTGTCAAGGTTGGAATGAGAACACTGTCACCGATGATTTGGATCTTTGCTTCAAACTCTATTTAGCAGGTGCAGAAATTGAGTTTGTTACAGTTCCATCAATTCAAGAAGAAGGTGTAACTACTTGGGAAAAACTTTGGTATCAACGCTGTCGTTGGGCTGAAGGTGGCTATCAGCGTTACCTAGATTATTTCCCGCAAATCCTTACTTTATGTTGGGCGAAAGAAATTGATTTACTATTGTTTTTCTTATTGCAATTTCTTCTACCAATTGGACTAATACCAGACTTACTTTGGACAATATTTTATAGCCATCATCCAGTTCTGTTTCCCCTCCAGACACTACTCAGCATCATTTTGACAATTGCCTTTATTGCTGGACTTTACCAATTTCAAAGTTTACGAGGATGGTCTTTGCTTTGGGCAACAATTCAAGGCTCATTATACATGGTGCATTGGATTCCTGTGATGATTGTGACAACTTTAAAAATGTGTTTGCAAAAAGAGCGATCGCACTGGGTTAAAACTGAACATCGTGGTGGAAATCCTGACAGTGATTATGGAAATAAATAAAATAAAATCTAATATGCCTGCAAAATATATTTATCACGATGCTGTTAAAAATTATTTAATTAAAGAAGGCTGGATAATTACAGATGATCCCCTACATTTAAAATGGGGTCAAAAAGATATGTATGTAGATTTAGGAGCAAAACAACTTTTAGCCGCAGAACAAGGAACTAAAAAAATAGCCGTAGAAATTAAAAGTTTTGTCAGTCCTTCAGAAATGGCAGACCTCAAAAATGCCATCGGCGGATTTATTCTGTATCGTGCTGTTATCAGTCGCCTAGAACCTGATAGAATATTATACCTAGCAGTGCGTGACAACGTATTCACAGCTTTATTTGAAGAACCAATTGGTACACTTTTAATAGAAAGTGAAAATCTAAATTTACTTGTTTTTAATCCTGAAACTGAGAGGATTATCCAATGGATACCTTAGATAACTATCGACGCATCATCAAAGAGGTGTTAGTACCTTATACACAAATTCCTTATTCCTACGCAGCTATTGAGTGTAAAACAGTTTTTGATCGCGAAAATGACAGCTATTTGCTGATAACTCTTGGTTGGGATGGTGCTAAAAGAATTCACGGTTGCTTAGTTCATATTGATATTATTGATGGCAAAATCTGGGTACAACGGGATGACACAGAAGATGGTGTTACCTATGAATTAGAAGCTGCCGGAATTCCTAAAGATAAAATTGTTTTAGGATTTCATCCGCAAAATGTCAGGCAATATACGGGATATGGTGTTGCATAAGTTTAACTGAGAAAATCGGAATAATTAGCGATGCCTACAGCGGTAAACTACGTACTGGGTGAAAACTGAGATTGTGGACGAACAGTTTAAGCAAGTAGTATATTTAACATTTGTAAATGTAGATAGCCTGCCAAGTTGAGTTAATGTGTCACAAATAGTTTCCAAGACAGAGAAAGATGAGACAGTTATCTTTGGTTATGACCATGCGTTAGGTTTTTTCTTTGATAAGTATGATAAGGATGATTATCTTTTCCCGGTTCTTGAACTTTCTACCATTCAAAATGATTTAGATCAAAAGCTATTACTTGAGCAAATTGAGAAATGGCTTACTCCATCTGAAAAGTTACGCTTGAGAAACGATATTGAGAAAGTAATTTATGAAGGACAATTCATTGATAATTTCATTCCAAAACTTAATATTTCATATAATATAGCAGAGCTTTTACTGCCTGGTAATAAAAAAGAAATTATTCGTTTATCGCCAAGTTTTAGTGTTCTAGAGAAATTAATAGATGGTGGAATAAGACTTGATTCTCTTCATTGGCGAGAGTTTGAAGAGTTAATAGCAGAGCTATTAGAAAAAGATGGATACTCAGTAGAGTTAGGATCAGGACGCAATGATGGAGGAAAAGATTTAATTGCAACCAAAGATTTAGGTGAAAATGGATTATTTAGGGCTGTTTGGCAAGCGAAGCATAAAAAAGCTAGTAACAAAGTTGGGATAGAAGTAATTCGAGAATTAGCAGATACTCGTAGCGAACATAAAGCAAGTAAGGGGATTTTAGTAACTTCAACCTATCTTACACAGGGCGCTCTTGAACGAGTGCGGAGGGATAAGTACATCTTGGGTAAAGTCGATAAGGATGATTTAATGAGGTGGGTAGATCGAGTAATACGAAATAGAAGTAATTAAGGCTTAAGTGTGCTAAGTACCTAGAACTTCATCTCCAGCCTATAATGACACTAAATTTATATTTGAGAGTAGCAGTATGCCTATTTGTTGCAGAGTTTGATGTATGTTTTTACCGCACAGATTTAGGTTTTGAACTACATCCAAGAAAATCATAGCAGTGAGAAAAACATACATAATGTTAGATTTGCTGATTCAAAACGGGTTAATTTTCGATGGCTTAGGCTCTCCACCTGTGCGCGCAAATATCGGCATTCAAAATGGCCGCATTGTCACCCTTGCACCCTCCTTAACTACCCCAGCGCGTGAAGTGGTTGATGCTTCTGGGTTATGGGTGACACCTGGATTCATCGACATTCATACTCATTACGATTTAGAGTTAGAAATTGCACCAGGATTGAGTGAATCAGTGCGTCATGGTGTTACCAGCGTGGTTATTGGTAATTGTAGCTTGTCTGTTGCGATCGCAGAACCTCAAATCCTGGCTGATATTTTTCAGAGGGTAGAGACACTTTCCCATCGGCTGATTGCAAAATGGCTACAAAAGTCGGTTTCCTGGCAGACACCAGCAGAATATTTACAGCATTTGCAACAGTTACCCCTTGGCCCCAATGTTGCCCCAATGTTTGGACACAGTGCCTTACGCGCTCATGTGATGGGATTAGAACGTAGCTTAACCGTTCAGCCGACAAAATTTGAACTAAATCTTATGCAGCGTATAGCCAGAGATGCAATAGATGCTGGCTTTATTGGCATTTCTATTGATATGTTTCCCTGGCATCGGATGAGTGGGGAGTGGCAAGGCTGCACAATTCCCTCTCAACACGCGAAATTTAAAGAATATGCAATGTTAGCGGATTTATGTCGGCGGAGCGATCGCGTTTTTCAAGTCACACCCAATTTACAACGACTCGCTTCCTTTGTAGATATTTTGCGTATGGGTTCAGGGATTGGACAAAAACCACTGCGGCTAACTGTCCTATCTGCTTTAGATGCCGTACACGATCGCAAACTATGGCGAATATTTTCCCCGCTACTTTTTATTTGGAATCGCCTTCTAAATGGGAATGTGCGCTTTCAAACCTTAACCGAACCCTTCACCATTTACTCTGATGGATCTGTAACTCCCTTATTTGAAGAATTCTCCACAGGCGCACAACTCAATGGCTGTCAGTCACGAGAGGAAAGACAACAACTATGGGCATCGGAAAATTTTCGTCGTCAGTTTCGCCAAGAATGGCTGAGTAAACGGCGTAAATCATTCCATCGTCAGTTAGATTTGATGGAAGTTATTCACTGTCCCGAAGCAAGTTGGCAAGGGTTAAGTTTTGCAGAAATTGCTCGTCAAAAGCAACAAGAACCAGTGGATTTATTTATCCACGCATTACAAAAATACGATACAGATTTACGCTGGGTAGCTACAGGAGCAAACGATCGCCTAAAACCCCGTTTAGCGATGATGCAGCATCCGCATATTTTACCTGGTTTTACCGATGCTGGCGCTCACGTGCGTAACCTGGGCTACTATGATGGAGCTTTGTCTTTGCTCAAACAAGCAGTTACAACGAAGTTTCTTTCACCGGAAGCTGCCATTTGCCGCGTTACGGGAGAACCTGCTGGTTGGTTTCGTCTGGATACGGGAGTTCTCAAAGTTGGTGCGAAAGCGGATATAGTTTTACTCGATCCCAATGCTTTAAATCAGCCAATTAGCCCGCAGGTGCAGATATCAGATCCGGTTTTAGATGGTGAACCTCGGATGGTTAAGCGTGGTTCGGATGAGATTGTGCAAGCTGTTTATATTAATGGGGTTCAGGTTGTTTGTCGGGGTGAAGTGAGCGATCGTTTGGGGCGTGAAAGGTTGGGAAGTGTTTTGTTTCCTTGTTGAATTATCTTACACAGAAGCGTAAAGATAAGTTTGAGAGACTTCCAAGAAATAAATTATCCAAATAAACGAACCACAGAGACACAGAGAACAGAGAGAGAGGAGAAATAGAGAGGGTTATTGGGTCAGTTTTGAGACATTTTTTTATTTGGAAGTCTCTGAGAGTTTAGCATTGAATTGCTTTTACCCCACACCAGCAATCACCTGCCCAATATCTTGAGGAGTTACACCTGTTGCTAACATTGCCCGGATCAACAATTCAATTGATACTGAAGCATCGCCATTTTCAGCTTTAGCAATCCGAGGCTGGCTAGAACTAATCTTAGCAGCGAGTTCACTTTGAGTCATCAGTTTTTGTCGGCGCTCCTTCAAGTTTTGGCTGAGGGCTAGCTTAATTTCAGCAAGGATAGTTTCTTCGGGTGTTAACTCCAAAAAATCTGAAACTGTGCCAATTTTCCAACCTTTAGATTGCAAATCTTCTCTCTTCGCTTGATCCATTACATTACTCCTGACAGCGAATTCCTATACTTGGCATAGTGCATGAATGTGGCATTACTGCAACCGCAAAGCGTAATGGTAAAACTCTTCATTCTTAATGTAATCTCGCGCTTCATAGAATTTTTGCGCGGTTATATTAGAGATTTGAGTAGCTAAAATTACTCTAATTGCTCCACTCTCTTTTGCATATTCTTCCGCAACACTCATCAATAATTTTGCAATTCCCTTCCGGCGATACGACTCTTCCACATATAAATCGTTTAATATCCATACTCGTTTCATCGACACTGAAGAAAAGCTAGGATAAAGCTGGGTAAATCCAACTAACTCTCCATTATCATTAGCTGCAAACACTACCGAGTCATTATTCTTGAAACGTTCTTTGAGAAACTCCTTGGCTGCTGCAAGGTTTGATGCCTGATTGTAAAAAATACGATACCGATCAAATAGTACTGAAACACTTTCAAGATGATTAATATTAGCCAAGAAAACTTCCATTGAATGCCCTCATCACTTCAATACAGTTTACACATATAGCAGTTCTCGTTTACGCGAATCGTGTGTACTACATCTGAATGGGAACAATCGCTCTTTTGAAAAAACTTTTTGGTTTACTGAGCATTTACTTAAACGCCATTAGAAGTATAGAATTAGAAGTCAAACACCATGAGTTTCCTCATCCTAGTGGTGCAGCAAATGGTGCTTGGCGTAAACTAATCGGTAAATCACCAACACGAGAAAACCGGATAAATTATTGGCAGCAAGAAGTTTTTGCCCACTTATCAGGGTTGTAGACAAGGATAATTCCCAGTGCGTTGGTGCAACCCGCCGTAGGCATCGCTCTTCCTGTACGCTACGTTAACGAAACATAACGCACTATTTTTATGAGAGTAATACCTACAGAAGAGGGAAGCGATCGGTTTATTCAGGACAGGTATGACTTTGCTATATTAGATAGTGTCTCACCAATAATCACTCGTAAATAACTTGTAAAATTTAAACAGCAAAAAATCCCTCCATTCTTATGAGTGAAAAACTTCAAACCGAAAAAGACAAGCTACAGACAGGCACTAGTATAGAGATAAATCAAGAAACAGAAAATGAAAAAGTTTTATGTTCTCATTGCCAGCGTACTGCTACAAACGGTATTAAATGTAAAGGAATTTGTGTAGCTGACAATGACTATTAAGGTATAAATTATATTGATTTCTCATCCATTCTCTTATGATTAATATCAATTCTAATCCTAAACAAAAGGTAAGAAATCGAATTAATAATCAAATTATAGATCATCCTTTTATAGACTATTGGGATATTTTTATTCTTAAACATCAACATCCAATTAATATTACTCTACACATTTTAGGAATATTATTTTTTTACAGTTTACTCTTTTATACTTGGAATTTGCAAAACTTTTGGTTACTCTTAGGATTACCGTTAACTCAATTGCTGGGATTAACCGGACATTTTTTATTTGAGCGTAGCCATATTGATTTACAAGATGCTGTTTTTTCTTGGCGGGCTTCTTATTGTTTAGGTAAAATGTTAATCAGGATTGTGATGGGTAAATATCAAGATGATATTCGCCAACGACAAGAAATATTAAATAATTATCTATCAAACAATTATGCAAATATTCAATAATTGGAATGTAATTGCTAAGGGTTGGTATATTGTCTGTCCTAGTCATGAAATACCTAAAAAAACAGCAAAATCTGTAGACTTATGCGGTCAAAAAATTGTCATTTTTAGAGGTGAAGATGGGCAAGTACGCGCTTTAGATGCTTACTGCCCTCATTTGGGGACAGATTTAGGAATTGGGAAGGTTGATGGTAATTGGATTCGTTGTACATTTCATCATTGGGCATTTGATGAAACAGGGTTTTGTCAAAATATTCCCTGTCAATCAGAAATTCCTACTCAAGCTAAATTACAAGCCTATGCAACAGAGGAAAAATATAGATTTATCTGGATTTATCCAGATACTAAAGCACCAGAGGGAGTGGCTGAATTTGATGAATTGAAGGGAAAAGAAATTGTTACACAAGCTGATATTGCATTTGCCAGAAGTTGCCATCACCATATTTGTATGATGAATGGGATTGATGCTCAACATTTAAAAACCATTCATCATTTAGATATCAAAATGGATTTGTCGCTACATCGCAGCAAATTAGGCACACAAATAGACTTTACAATGCGGGGACAATTCCCTCAAACTACTTGGAGAGAAAAGTTAGGTCAAAGATTTCTTGGTTCTACATATCAATATTCAATGCGTTATGCTCATGGTTGCATTGGCTTGTTAACAATGATGAAAGATGTTAGGCTTTTTCCACCACTGTTTATGATATATGCTTATACTCCAATTGCACCTGGAAGAACGATAATTCAACCGATTTATGTAACTGAAAAACGTCAAGGTATTCTAGGATATCTGCTAAGTCAGTTTTTGCTATTCTGTACTCGCTTGGCTTACTATATGCTCAGGGATGAGGATGGTAAGATTTACGACAATATTCGCTTTAATCCGAAGTTGCTCCTTAGTATTGATCAGCCATTAGCTGAATATATGGAGTATGTAAATCAGCTAAAACCGTCTCGATGGTCAAAAAATAGGGGTGTAGAATAATACATCTGGTTACGTTGCCACTAACCCAACAAAAGCTTTAGTAATGTTGCGTTTTGTTTCTCGATCTAAATACATCTTAATTATTTTGCAGAGTGGGCAATTTCCATCAACTCTATATCGAGAAGGTGCAAGATATAAATACAGAATTGTAGCGTAAATAACCATTTTTGAATCTGTCACATTACCCCGTAAATTTACCAGAATGGTCGATAAAGTTTTAATTAAATATAATACAAATCGAATTTAAGTAATTTACGAGTAATGAAGAGTTTGCTGATTCCTGTTCAAAAGTTGCAATCAAGCGATCGCACCGCCATGTATACTTTACTGCAAAATCACTTTAAAGGTATAACCTGGGATAGTTTTGAAATTGATCTACAGCGCAAAAACTGGGTTTTATTGTTGAGAGATGAAACATCCAATGCACTCAAAGGATTTTCAAGTTTGATGTTATGCCAAAAGACTTTTTTGGGAGAAAAAATTAGTGTGGTATATTCCGGCGACACTATCGTTGATCCTAGTGCTTGGTCGAGTACAACACTACCACGTAGTTGGATTGCCGCCATCAATTTTCTTCGTCAAAATTATGCAGAAAATAAACTTTACTGGCTGCTAATTTGCTCTGGTTTTCGCACTTATCGTTTTCTCCCTACTTTTTGGCAAGATTTCTATCCGCGTTATGATGTTACAACACCTACTGATGTTAAGCATCTAATGGGTAATTTGGCACAGGAATATTATGGTAACTTCTATCAAGAAGCAACTGGTATTGTCCGGTTTCCGCATCCCCAAATTTTACGGGAAGGGCTGATTGAAATTCCATCAGGACGACAAAGTAATCCTCATATCCAGTTTTTCGAGGAAAAAAACCCTGGTTATCGGTTAGGTGATGAATTGGTTTGTTTAACTGAAATTAATTATGACAATCTCACCCGTTCTGGCCAACGGATGTGGAAGTCAGAATCATCATTAAAATTTGTGCAAGATTGTGTTCTTGTTTAACTTTTATGTCATCTACCAACCCACACTTAAACTTTAATAATCCAACACAATTTCTAGAGGGATGGTACTGGACATTCCCATCAAAAAAATTAAAGCTTGGCAAGGTAAAAGCTATAACTTTGCTAGGTAGAAATCTGGCAATTTATCGGGGAGTTAGTGATCAGGTAGTAGCTATAGATGCTTATTGTCCTCACATGGGCGCTCATTTAGCAGAAGGTAAAGTAGAAGATGATGGAATTCGCTGCTTTTTTCATAATTGGAAGTATGACAGTCGCGGAATTTGTGTAGATGTTCCTTCTCTCGGAAAACCCCTACCTGTGTGTATTAAAACTTGGCATACAGCAGAAAAGTACGGCATAATTTGGGTTTGGGTAGGAGAAGAAAAGCCAAGTTCGCTGCCCTTCGTACCAGAACTAGAACAGACAGATTGTGATTATATATTGGGGACTAAATTTGTCAAAAACTGCCATCCCAATGTCTTACTAATTAATGCAATTGATGCTCACCATTTCAATACAGTACACAAATTGCCCTTAGAGATTGTATTTGATTCTCAAAACCTCAATCCCAACGCTATTACCTTCAGCAACACTACACGAGGAGGGGATGATTCCTGGTTAATTCGCCTGATTCGTCCTCTATATCGCAACGAAGTTACTTATAGTATGTGTTACTGGTATGGCAGCACTGGCACTGTGACGCTAGGCCCAGATTTCTTGCACTTCTACATTATATTTACACTGCGAATGATAGAAGGTGGGAAAACTGAAGGGCAAACAATTCTTGTTACTCCCAAGCGTCCGGGATTTTGGGGATGGGTTTTAAATCGTGGTTTGTTATGGTTAACTCAGCAAGTTGGTAATTACTTTGCAAAAGGGGATACACAGGTATTTCAAACAATTCAGTTTGATTTAAAGACTCCTACTAAAGCAGATCAATCTATTCTGGAATTTATTCAGCACGTTAATCACCAGAAAGCTTTAACCTGGGCAACTTGGGACACTGTTAATTATCCAAATATTCAAACTCTATCAACACCTAACCCTGAACATGGATTCAAAATATAACATTGTCGGTTTTGACCTACCACACACAGATTGTAATGACCGTTTACTACGGATATTAACAGCAGCATTACCTAATCAGAATAATTATGATAATTATCCACAATTAAATTATTGGAGTGCTGATTTTTTTAACTTACATCAAGTCAAAATTTTTCAACAATCTAATCTTACTGAACAATCAGCTATTCTAGAACTTGCCAACCGCAGTTTATTAGAAGAATCATATTTCATTGAGAAAGCAGGCGTTGGCTACATGGCAAAAATGGTACTGTTAGCAGAAACAGTTGAAGAGCGAATGCTTTATGGATTGTTTACAGCTGATGAAGCTACCCACCTTCACCAAATTAGCCATTTTTTGCCAGAAATGGAAGTAAATAGCACGGACGATCCATTTTTGCGCTTATTATCAGAAGTGGTTGAAAGTGCAGATAAAACGGTTTTGTTGTTTGTGCTGCAAGTCGTTTTAGAAGGATGGGGTTTAAGCCATTATCGACGTTTAGCGAAGGAATGCCGCGATCCAGTTTTAGCAGGACTTTTTTCCAGTTTTTTACAATCTGAATCCCGTCATCACGCTACGGGAACCACCTTGTTTAATCAAATTACTGTTTCAGCATTCAGTCAAACAACAATTCTTGATGTATTGGCACAGTTTTTGTTTATGGTACAGGTGGGGCCACAAAGCTTACTTGCAGCAATTGAACAAGTCAAAGGACATCTGACGCGATCGCAAAAAATCCAAATCTTAGAAGAACTGGATACTGAAACCCATAGTGGAACCCGATTACAAATATTGCGATCGCTCATGGGAGGAAAATCAGCCCATCCCATCCTGCAAAATTTAGAAGAACGCGGAGCCTTTGAACCACTCCCCGCCCATCAATGTGTGTAATAAATATCAATCTTATCTCTGCGTGAAATAAAAACGGATATGGAAAAAACTATTCATCGCAAATTACAAATTAACCACACCCGCAACAAACAGCAAGATCATACTGCTTTAATGGATGAAGCTGTCAGTAAGTTTCGCTATGAAGATTGTCAAAACGAGTATTGGAACCCAGAGGAATTTTCTCTGCTATATGGTACACCTTTATGGGAACAGTCCAGCCAACATCAGCGTATAATTTTGAACCAACTTTACTGGGTAGCTTACTACTCACAAATTGTTTCTGCTGAAATTGCAACTATCTTTTTCAATCAAACTAGTGCAGCCGGACTTTACGCCCAAGAAGATTTTCGCTTAATCTGCGATACATTAGACTTGGAATCCGCCCAAGAGCGATCGCACATTAACGCCTTCCGCACAATTGCCAAACAGGTTGAACAAGCGTTGTTTGGGGAACTTATCTTTACCTACCCCATGCGCGGCCCCTTTACAGAAACGATGGTTTATGCTGACACCAATGCCCTAAAAACTTGGTGGAAAAAAATTCAACTTCAATACTTTGGGCTAATTTCTGCCAATAATACTTTTTTGGCTTGTCAGTATTTCACTGTCCGGGGAGTGCGGACACTAAACGGTAAATTAGTACAGCACAAACTCAGCAATTATTATCAAAAACATCCCCATCCTGAAGCTGCTCCAATTCCGGCTAAAGTCTCCTATTATCACTTCATGGATGAAAGTTTTCACTTCAATAGTTCGACAATTATATCTCACGATGTTGTCACTTGCCTTAAGCCACCGACTGCTTTTGAGCGACTGGTTGCTAATTTAGGGTTGCTGGGATGTCAGCGCGATCATTTTCATTTTTCAGCTGCGATTAACGGGATTTTTTGGTACGATCCGGCGTTGTATGGCAAGATTTATCGGGTGCTGCGATCGCCAATTTTTGAGATGAGTGACAAAGATGCTAAAGAAATGATGCGGCGTTGTTTTACCGAGGAGTCGGAAGGATTGCAGCGCAGTTTTTCAACTCATCAGGAGGCGATGAAATCTTATCAGGTGTATGTTGAAAAACTCGATTATCTTTGGCAACGTAATCGGGATATGTCGCTGATGGCTACTAATTCAATTTCTCGATATTTGGCAACTCAAAAAAGGACTTTTCAAGGTTTTGAACATCAAGAGGATTTGTTTTTATCTCACGCAAAGGTGCAAAGGCGCAAAGAAGAATGGGAGAGTGTTGTTTAGGTAAGATTGTTTTGTATTATGGCTGAATTCTGTAATATATCGTTTCCGGGAAGTGATTTTGTCCCTATAACTTTGGAATGTCATCAAAGTTTGTCTGAACATCTCACGATTCAGAATTCACCTGTTTTGTTTGGTTGTCGGACTGGTATTTGTGGCACTTGTTTGGTTGAGGTTATTGGTGATATTCCGCCTCCCAAACCTGATGAACAGGAAATGTTAGAGACTTTAGCAGCTAATCATCCTCATGCCCGGTTAGCTTGTCAAGTTAATACAGGTAATGTTGAAATTCGTAAGATTTAGATGGTGATTTAAAAACAAATAAAAGAGCAAGTATGGATTGGTTAAAGCGCGTCGCAGAAATTCGTAAAACTTGTAACGTGCCAGCACCAGCCCGAAATGTTGCTATTGCTAGAGTATGGGTAGATGAGACGTTTACCGAGCTATTCGCCTTTAGTGGTAAGCTATTACGAGAGGGAGCGGTTGTTTTACCGAATCAACCGATGTTTAAAACCTTTGAAGTCACCGGACATCGAAGAGACTTAGACTCAGAGTACAAAATATTAGAAGCGATTGCTGAAAAATATACAAATAATAGAGAAGTAAACGGTAAGATTGAGTTATTCACCGAAAGAGAGCCATGTGATTCGTGTGAGTATGTCATTAAGCAGTTTAGGCAAACTTTCCCGAACATTCAGCTAAATGTACATCACGGAAACATTGCGTAAAGGAGTCGGTATAAATGTCAATTCGCAATTTACCCGAACCACTTCAGCTTATTTTTAACGAAAATCAGCTTTCGCCATGTTCAGATTTGGAAA
This sequence comes from Nostoc sp. PCC 9305, assembly GCF_963920915.1. Lineage (NCBI taxonomy): Bacteria > Bacillati > Cyanobacteriota > Cyanophyceae > Nostocales > Nostocaceae > Nostoc > Nostoc sp. PCC 9305. Next base: position 78,122 of record NZ_CAWUDN010000017.1, on the reverse strand, counting down.
TAATTCAATTTGAACAACAGCAGGGTATTACTTTGCCCAGTATTTACAAAGATTTTCTTAAGATTATGGGGCATGGTGCTGGTAAGTTTTTGCGTGGTTCAGATTGCTTTTACCAGCATCTACAGCGAATTCAAGAATGGGCTAAACAACTTTTGGTAGAAAATGATTTTCCTGAAGCTTTACCAGAGGATGCTTTTGTATTTTTCATGCACCAGGGTTATCAGTTTAGCTTTTTCAGGCTTTCAGAAGGTGATAATCCACCAACTTACTCATATTGCGAAGGGCAACAAGAGCCTTGTTTTGTTAAAAGTCATGATACATTTAGTGATTTTCTAGCGGTGGAAATAGACCTTTATTTAAAATCTTCAATGTCTTTAGCGAGTTAGATATTTAGCACATCAAATTGACATCAGTTTTCTTTTTACCCAAGACTGTTTGATTTGTACTAACGAAAAGCGAATTGAGAAAGCTTATTTTGCGGTAATGTTCAAATTTTAAGGCTGTAAGATGAATTGGTTAAACTAAATTTAGGACTTAGATAAAATCATGGAAACTGTAAATATCCATCAAGCTGAAACGAATCTCTCACAGCTTTTGTTGCGGGTAGAGCATGGAGAAGAAATCATTATTTCTGACAGAGGCATTCCCATTGCGAAGTTAGTTCCGTTTCGCACCTCATCAAATCGCCGCGATAGTTTAGGACAGGATAAAGGGCGTTTTGTACTTCCAGAGGACTTTAACGCTCCTTTAACAGATGAGATATTGGCAGCATTTGAGGGCGGTGAGGAGTGAAACTTTTGCTAGATACGCAGTGTTGGTTATGGTGGTTTGCACAACCAGAGCGTTTGAATGAGGAAGCGATCGCCCACATTGCCGATGAAAACAATGAATTATGGTTATCAGTTGCCAGTATTTGGGAAATAGGTATAAAAGTTGCTATCGGCAAGTTGCCACTGCCAGATCCTTTAGACAGTTATATTTCTAGTCGGATGGCACAGTTGGGAATGCGATCGCTAGAAATTACAGCGTCTCACGCTTTACAAGCGGCTGCTTTACCGTTGCATCATCGAGATCCTTTTGACAGAATGTTGATTGCACAGGCTCAGATAGAAGAAATGACGCTTGTTAGTTCTGATTCCATGTTCAATAAATACAATATTTCCCTGATTTGGGCTGCCAAATCGTGAAAATGTTTACGTAATTTTTTAAGTACGTATGGGAAAGTAAATGAGGAAAAATGAAATAATTCCCAATACGGTTCCGACAGTACTCATAGCTTGTGCAAACATACTACTGAAACCAAGAATAGAAATCGCTGCAAGTGTTAAGCCTATAAATAAAACAGTACCAACGATCGAAACCAACAAAGGAGTTGTTCTGATCAAGACTGATTTAGTACTCTCCTTAAATATCGGTGTTGAGACCAAATTAGTATAGTTATATTTTTTACTATCTTCTAATTCATGAATAAGTGTTTTCCAAGGTTTATCAAAATCAGGCTTTACTAATAATTCAAATGTATATAAACTATTAATATTTTCAAGCAAAGAACAAGCAAATATATCTCCTATATAAACTTTGGATACTGCTGTAACATCAATAATTAAATCTTTATTTTTTTTAAGTGATGATATGTATTGTCTTAAATCGAGATATTGAATTCTTTCAACTTCCCAATTGATATTATCTGATAAACAAAAGCTATACTTTGCTTTCAATCTAGAAAATTCATCGGTATTGTACAGAGTATCAAGGGAGACAACTGTATCTTTAAGATCGCCAATGTAGTACTTGTAACAACCTATTGAAAGGTTCTGAATTAAGTTATAAACATTTGTTCGTAACAAATTGAGTTTAACTTGTTCAGTTTGACTATCTTCAACCTGGACAAATATGATCTTCTTTGTGCCTTCCTCAATACAACGGACAATTGAATTAAGATATTGATCTGGTCTATCAGTAGTTACGAAAATATATAGTGCTTTCAATTCTGACCCCCGCCAAAACTAATTACGCATCCCTTACCTGATACTTTTGCTTTTCTTAAAGAAATTAATGCCTCAACTGATGTACTACCTATGCCAAATGACATTGTTTTTCCAGTTTCTTTAAGAAACAAATATGAATAGGAAGTCAGAATTTCAATTATATTTAAATCTGCTGAAACAGTAAAACATATATCATCACCAGCAACGTAAACTAAAGAAGCATGAATTTCCCTCTCTGCTAGTCCCGCTATATTTTCAAGAGTTACTTTTACTTTGGACGAAAACTGACTAGCTTCTTCAAGATTGTCTGAAAGTAGATAAAAATCAATTACATCACCTATATTATCGCCATCACCTATACAGATTAGTGAGTTTTTGTACACGCTACCTCTTGAAACTCCTCGCTGAAAGCTCATCAACTACCTGACAATAATATACAGCAATGCAGTTCTACTCAAGACATTGCCATAATTTAAATACGATCGCTCCCACCCACCATGCAATTTGCAGATTTCTGGTACATTGTCGCACTCAGCGAACAGTTACAACCTAACAAGGTATTATCACGCACCGTTTTAGGAGAATGGTTAGCGATATTTCGCGGTGAAGATGGACAACCCGTAGCTTTGCGCGATCGCTGTTTACACCGCAATAGCCGTCTATCATCAGGTAAAATCTGTAACGGCGCTTTACAATGTCCCTATCATGGTTGGGTATATGACGCGGTTGGGAACGTTATTGCTGTTCCAGCCGAAGGAGATGATTTCAAACCTTCCCCACAGCGTCGAGCCAAGGGTTACGCTACCAAAGAACAGGATGGCTATGTTTATGTGCGGTTAGCCGATACCCCAAGTATTGATTTTGAACCATTTTCTATGCCTCACTACGGACAAATAGGATGGGAGACGGTGCGGGTAATTAACCGTTTTGCTAACAATGTGACTAATTGTGCGGAGAACTTTATTGATATACCCCATACGGCTTTTGTTCATCCTGGTGTTTTCCGTACTTCCCGCAAACAAAAGTTAGAGATGACTGTAGAACGGTGGAATGGTTCGGTTTTGGTGGAGTATCGCAACGAAAACAATAATTTGGGATGGTACAGCCGTTTTCTGAATTTGCAGGGTGCAGAGATTAAACATAGCGATCGCTTTTATATGCCAAATATTACTTCTGTAGAGTATAGAATGGCACATAATCGCCATTTGTTCATTACCAGTCAATCTATTCCAGAAACCGATAATTCAACTCTGGTTTACACCGATGTCACTTATAACTATGGCATCTGGAATAAGTTAGCGCGTCCCTTTGTGCGGTGGACTGCTCAACACATTATCCGCCAAGACGTGGAAATTTTGGGTATTCAGGGGGAAGCGATCGCTAAATACGGGACACAATTTTATAATACGCCTGCGGACACAATCCATATATTTGTAGAGTCAATTATGGCAGCTATATCTCGTGGAGAAGATCCGCGTTTATTGCCAAATCAATCGGTAAAAGTTACATTTTGGGTTTGAAAATAATTCGTAATTCGTAATTCGTAATTAATCAGTGTGAGCAATTAAAAGTGGAAATAGATAATTTTGCACAATTGCTAATTTTCGGTTCTTTTATCGGATTAGTTGGTTGGACTATTAGCAATCAGGTTGGACGAACTCAACTCAAAGTTAAAAATCGTGAAGATTGGTTGCTAGATGGTACAGGGTTAACGATTCAAGGAATTTTAATTCCCTTACTACAAGCTACTTTAGTTTATTGGCTTTATCAATATTTACTACCCACTCAACAAGGATATTTAAAAATATCATTAATTCCGGCTTTTATTATCAGTTTTGTTGTGATTGATTATTTATATTATTGGAATCATCGTTTATTACATACTAAATTGTTGTGGAAAGTTCATCAAGTCCATCATACTGTTACTCAGATGGATGTACTAGGAACTTCTCGCAATACACTTTGGACAAGTTTGTTAATTATTTATTTATGGATACACACTTTATTTTTATATCTGTTAGCCGATCCAACAGGTTATTTACTTGGAGTAAGTCTAACTTGTGGCTTAGATTTATGGCGACATAGCCGCTTGATAATTCCTGCAAATACCAAGCTTTATCAATTTTTGTCTTCTTGGTTAATCTTACCACAGGATCATGCTTGGCATCATTGCCGCGAAATCCACAATTATAACTATGGCGCTAATCTGAAAATTTGGGATAAGTTACATGGAACATATTATGAAAGCAAAGAATCCCCATCTATAATCGGAATCCCTAGCTCATTAAACTTGTTCCAAAAACTTTTATTCCCATTTTAATGACAGTTCTAAGTAAAATTCTTTCGTTTTTTCCCACTTTTATATTATTGCTAACTGGGGCAGCAATAATCTACCTTGCTTATTCACCCAACATTTTCAGCATTCTGGCGGTGTTCCTTTCTATTTATGGGCTACCAGTGCTAGTTTACCGCTTGCATGAACGGTTTTATCCTGTGCGCGAGGGTGTTAGCTATCTACTAGGTAAAGAATATAGTCCTTGGTGGGGTAGTCATCAAATCCAGGTAATTTATATTGCAATTCCGGTGTTGGAAGCATTGCTGCGACTGATTCCGGGGGTGTTTTCCTGTTGGTTGCGATTGTGGGGTGCTAAAGTGGGGCGAGATGTATACTGGACAACAAGATTGGAGATTGCCGATCGCAGTTTGTTAGAAATTGGCGATCGCGTCGTTATCGGGCATGGTGTCGGTATCTATTCTCACATCATTAAACCCCGCAAGCAAAATTTAATGTTGTATGTCAAAAAAGTCAAGATTGGCAGCAATGTTTTTGTCGGTGCTGGATCTAATCTTGCTGCTGGTGTAGTCATTGGTGATGGTTCTTATGTACCAGCAGTCAGTAACCTTTATCCTAATCAAAAGGTGCAATAATGCGTCCGATTATTCAGCTTTTTGGGCAAATTCTCGCACCAACTGCGAGGCGATTTCATCAAGCTTTGGATAACCCAGAGTTAATGCAGACATCTGTACAAAAGGAAATTTGCGATCGCCTAATCAACAGTGAGTATGGTAAAACTTTGGGAATTCATTCTGTAAACGATTGGCAGTGTGTACCAATCGTAGATTATGATGCCCTCGAACCCTGGTTAAATCACAAACATCAGCAAATTTCCCTCACACCAGAACCGATTTTGTTCTATGAAAAAACCTCTGGTAGTAGTGGGGCAATAAAATGGATTCCTTATACTCAATCTTTGCGGCGATCGTTTAATCAAATGTTTTGTGTATGGGCGCATGATTTGATTGTAAATGGCCCGAAATTTTCCACAGGCAAGCTTTATGCTTGTATCTCGCCGCAATTAAATGTAGCTGATAGCCAAACTTTACAAGATGATTTAGATTATTTAGATGGCTGGTTGCGTTGGTTTTTGCGTCCTTGGTTGGTGATGCCAAATAAACTTAATCGGCTACATGATGCGAACTTGTTTAAACATCAACTGGCTTTGGCATTATTAGAGGCTGAAAAACTAGAAATTATCTCTATTTGGAGTCCTAGTTTTCTACAAGTACATTTAAAATATATTCAAGAGAATCAAGATTTATTAAGAGGAGAATTACACAACCGGATTTCACATCATCGGCTGCAACACCTGTGCGAAAGTAATATTCCCTGGATGCAACTCTGGCCACATTTGAAGCTGATTTCCTGCTGGGATAGCGCCAATGCAGCAGATCAAGCTCAGGGATTAAGATCGCAATTTCCAGGTGTATTAATTCAAGGTAAAGGACTACTAGCAACCGAAGCCCCAATGACGATTCCCTTGATTGTCGCTGGGGGATGTGTGCCAGTTCTCGATGAAGTATTTTTCGAGTTTGAGGATGAGACTGGTTCCCTGCATGGTTTACATGAACTCAATATTGGCAAGGAATACACGATAATTTTATCGCAGAAAGGGGGATTGTATCGTTATCGAATTGGCGATCGCATCCGGGTAACTCATTACTATCGCCACACTCCCTGTTTAGAGTTTCTCGGACGACATCAAGCCGTTAGCGATTTAGTGGGTGAAAAGTTGCAAGAAACTTTTGTAAATAATGCTCTGACTCTCTTGAACTTACAAGAAAATAATTTTAAAAGCTTGATGCCTATTGCCGAGCCTCCACACTATATTTTATTACTAGATTCGGCAACACAAACCCCAGAAATTATCGCTCAACAACTGGATCTGGCTTTATCAGAATCATATCATTACAAAAGAGCGAGAGCCATCGATCAACTCGCACCACCACAGGTTTTAATTTCTAGTCAAATTCCTGAAATATTAGTTTCCCATCGTATCCGTACTGGAAGTATTTGGGGAGGTATTAAGCATCCAATTTTGGAAAAATCACCCATTAGCACTGAACTTTTACAAGAATTGAAGTTGAAAATTGCCGTCAAGACGAAAGACTGATTATTGTAGAGACGGCGATTTATCGCGTCTATGCTCATTTTTAATTTTTAATTCCGCCTTGCGATACTACCCTTTTGAAATTTGATTAAATATTTAGCGTGATTCTAATTTAGCAACTCGCTGCTCTAATTTATTGACTTGTTGCTTCAATTCAACCACCAAAGTTGCAAGCCGATCAAACATCGGATCTTGCTGTGATAAGTTACCTCTAGAACGAGTTGATTGTCGTGGGGTAAGTGTTGTTCTTGAGGATGGAGACTGGCGAGTTTTACCTAGCTGAGACTCTAGCTGATTTAACCGCGACTCAACACGATTCAAATCCGCTTCCAGATTGTAGATGCGGGACTCTACTTGCTGCGATGAGGCAGTTTTAGAAAAAAAACTGCCCCAGATAATTGTTACTAAAATCCCGGCGATTACTAGCACCTTGATTTTTTTCATACCAATAACTGACTTGTTATAACAGCCTATCTAACCAGACTTGATGGGAGCATCCCAATTTTGCCAAAAGACACAGGACTGGTACAAAAACCCTGTATAAACCTCTTTCCTTTGTGTTCTTTGCGTCCTTTGCGGTTCGTTATTTCATTCTCCATCTAAGTCAAAATACCGTATGAAAATAAACTTGCACATTTGGGATGCTCCCGACTTGATTGAGATAATTTACAGAAAAAAATCTGTAGATATTTCATCTTTCATCAGGTTGTAAATTAGAAAATAAATTCTGCCAATCGACATAGTTGACAGTATTTTCTCCCTGTTTAACCTCAAATGTGACGTTAGACGCTTTTCCTAGTTTTAGCGCTTGTACGCAAAGTTCTGCCACATCCTCACGGCTGATTTTGCCTCTAATATTGTCACCTTGCTCAAATATTAATTCCTTACCACCTGCGTCTTCAGTTAAAGCACAAGGTCTAATAATTGTATAAGGAATTCCGCTTTCTCTTAAACTATCTTCTCCCTTCAACTTCCAAGTTAAAATTCCTCCCAATTGATCGTTTAATTTCACTGCTGGCGGTTCTTCATCTAAATTAATGCCAGGGCGTCCGGGACGAGTAACACCTGCTGAACTAACGAGGATAAATTGTGGTAAAGTTGTCCCGCCATAAGCTTTAATTGATTCCAACTGGAAAGTAAAACCACCTGGGGAAAATTTAGGATTTAAAGCGCCATCGTATTCAAATTTGCTCAACATCAGTTGGAATGAACAAACTCTACTTTGCTCAATTGGCGGCGCATCTTTGACAACTTTTGCCCGAAATACAGGAGTCAAATCTGCAAAGGGAATCTGAATATCTATCCAGGTATTAGCTACGGTATCGAAAGAATAGCTATAGCCAATACCATCCCATGTTGTATCTGTCCGTAAAAAGATTTTATAACGCTGACCGTCACCTTTGACGCGCAATTTCACACCTTCGTAACCAGATAAGTTGAAGGGTGGATCAAAATTCTTCGTTCTGACAGAAGCAAATCCGCCAGAGTTAGCGGTGGAAACATTACCAGCAAATAAAGCTGTATTTTCTACTAATTGGATATTACTGGCACTCACGCCACCCATGACAACATCATCCAGCGCTCCCCAATTATCCTTTAATTCTGCTGATGGCTTGGTGAAATCAAATATTAGTTTTTCCTTTGCTTGCGGTAAATATTTTGCCGCCGCTTGGACTAAGTTTTTGACTCCTTGATATTCTACATTTTCGGGAGTGTCACCAACAATTTCTGGTTGGTAAAATTTAACACCTTGATAATATTTTGCTCTATCTGCTGTGTCTCCCTCAACTGGTTGTACGCGTACTGCTGTGCAACAAATTACAGCTTGGATATCAGAAAGAACTAAAGGAGTTAAAGTTTCTGGTTGCGTGATATCCGCAACTACCAAATCGATATCATTACCAAGAATTGACCGTGCTTTGTCAATATCTCGAACTAGGGCGCGAACTTTATAACCTTGTTGGAGCGATCGCTGCACGACTCGTTTACCGACACCACCTGTTGCACCTGCTACTAATATTACACCCACGTTTTTTCCTCCATTGGGTCTGTATTGATTATCCTTAGGACGACCTTGGATTAATTGCTGTACCCAGTTAAGGAAAGGAATTACCTCAAAGTAAGTCAGGGTTTCGATAAACCTGCCTAAGTCCCATTGAGAACGATTTTTGTCAGTCATATTTGCGTCCTCATAACTTTATTCACTCTAACAATTTTGGGTGGAGTGGCGAGTCAATACTTTTCGGTTAAGGGGAAAAGGGGAAAGGGAAAGGGTTTGATATTTACCTTTACCCCTTACCCTTTAACCTTTACCCAGACCAAAAGAGAGATTTTTGGATTTATCCGAAAAGTATTGAGTGGCGAGTAATGTAGTTCCATTACTTGAAAAGCGCTGTAATTTATTTAGAGGATAAGAGTATCAAAAACAAGGTGTAGGCTGTAGGGGAAAGACGAAATGGTAAGCTGAGATTGTAGTTATCTCCGACAATAGGCATCAATTACTATCGCTACCAGAGCAGTAAAGCAGGCAGAATATAGCTTCCGGGCAACAATGCAAAAACTCCTTTTTAATGACAAAGATAGATTTAAAGCCCAGGCCCTATTCCTTGGTAAAGGTATTAACTTACAGACGCTGGATAATTACATTTCCTTGGCTAGTATGCCACTAATGATTAGAGTCGGTGAAGAAGGCTACGCAGTATTGTTGGCTTATGGTGCAGTTGTCCTGTTTAACCTTGAGCCTAAAGAAAAGGTAGCATTTTTGACCAAACTATCCTCTCAAATTAGCGGCCCTTTTGCCGACCCGGAAACAGAAGAGGTGGAAGTGCATCTCAGTATTAGTGAGAGTGAACGAGCTAAAGAAGGAAAAATTTTACTGCATGAATTAAGTATAGAACGCTTGCAGATAGTGGCTGATATTCTCGCTAAGAGTGTTGTGTTGTCTCACTATGAAACCAGCCTAGCGACTGTATTCGATCAAATTGAACCGTTTGCAGCTAGTCTCCAGCGTGAAAACAGAAGTAGACAACAAAGCCGGGAATTACTGCGTCAACTTGGGACTACCCTATTAGTTCAACATAAGATTGTAGGTCAAGTAGAGATTATCGATAAGCCGGAGTTGCTCTGGGAATCTCCACAGCTCGAAAACTTATATCTGCGCTTGGAGGATGAATACGAAATTCGCGAGCGTCACCATGCTCTGGAACGTAAACTAGAGCTAATTTCCCAAACCGCTCAAACGGTGCTGGAGTTCATGCAGCATAGCAGTAGTCAGCGAGTAGAGTGGTATGTGGTGATTCTGATTGTGGTAGAGATTCTGCTATCACTTTATGACATCCTTTTCAAAGGCTAATGCTAAATTTGGAGTTGTGAGATGGCGAGGGAGCGATCGCAAATGCTGTTACCCTACCCCCCGATCTATTTACCTGAAAATAGCTGTAGTGGTAAATATGTAGTGAAAACTGATATTTACCACTACCCAGCAATGTTCTTGCGAACTTACTGACAAACTGGAATACGGATTTGAAACTCCGCCCCCTCGCCGGGTTCTGAAGTGCAAGAGAGCGAACCACCATGTTTTTCGGTAACGATTTGGTAGCTAATCGACAAGCCCATACCTGTTCCTTTACCCACAGGTTTTGTGGTGAAGAAAGGATCGAACAGGCGACGGCGAACAGGCTCTGGTATACTCATCCCATTGTCTGCAATCCGAATTTCGACTTGATGAGCATCAATTTGTTCAGTGTGAATAGTAATGGTTGGAGTTGTTATTTGTCCTTGATTATCCGTTAATGACTCTTCCAAAGCATCGATCGCATTACTCAACACATTCATAAATACTTGATTTAGCTGCCCTGCATAGCATTCCACTTGGGGCAAATTACCGTAGTGTTTAATAAGCTCAATACCGGGACGATCTGACTTGGCTTTGAGACGATGTTGGAGAATCATTATAGTACTATCAATGCCCTCATGAATATTAACAGCTTTAATTTCGGCTTCATCCATGCGTGAGAAAGTTCGCAGAGAAGCGACAATTTGCCGAATTCGGTCTGCCCCAACCCACATAGAAGATAGTAGCTTCGGCAGGTCTTCTAGCACGAATTCTAGATCGATCGCCTCTGCTTCTTCCTGAATCTCTGGATGGGGAGATGGGTAATGCTTCTGGTAGAGTTCCAGCAGTCTTAGTACATCTTGGGTGTAACTGTTGGCATGGGTCAAATTGCCAAAGATAAAATTGACTGGATTGTTGATTTCGTGAGCAACCCCAGCTACCAGTTGCCCCAAGCTCGACATTTTCTCTGTCTGCACAAGTTGAGCCTGGGTTTGTTGTAGTTTATACAGAGATTTTTCGATTTGCTCGGCTTTTTCTCGCTCTCGCGTTTCGGATTCTTGCAAAGCTGCATTTTTAGTTTCGAGTTCTTGTGATTTAGCTTCCAGTTGTTCTGAGTAAGCTTGCAGGTTGGTGTAAAGACGGGCGTTGTCGATCGCAATCGAAATTTGCGCTATCAACAGACTCAGCACATTCACCCGTTCTGGGGTAAAAGCACCAGAAATGAGATTATTTTCCAGGTAAATAATCCCAGTAAACTTGCCAGAGTGAATCAACGGCAAACACAAAATTGATTTGGATTGGTAAATGGTGATATAAGCATCAGTCGCAAAACGAGAGTCTTTAACAGCATTGTCTAAAACCAGATTGTTTCTAGTTCTTTCCACATAGTTGCATAAGGCAACTGGGAGTAAGGGTGAATTAGTTTTATCTTCTGTGTTAACAACAACACTAACCTCCTTACCTATAACTATTCCCGTTGCTTCCAACATCCATTGATTCTCGTGCTTGGCAATAAAGTAACCTTGTTGAGCGCCAGCATTTTCGACGACAATCTTCATCAATTTTTCGAGCAGCTGAGTTAGCACCATTTCTTCTGACAGCACTTGTGCAGCTTTCATCACTGTCATGAAGTCGAGAATCTGAGCGCCTCCAGTAGTCGTAGAGCTTGTTTGAAGAGTGTGTAGGAAATTCGTTTCTATTTTTTCTGTATTTGACCGCAAAATTAATTGCGGATAGCGTGCTTCTAAATCTTTGACTTTAGCAACAGCACCCCAATGGCTATAGGCATAGTAAGCATTGGTCATGTAGGTTTGGGCAATCGTTTCTTTACCCCATGACAGATAAAATTTGGCTGCGAGTTCGTGGGCGATCGCTTCTTCATTGATATACTCGTTGTCTTTAGCAAGTGCGATCGCTTTTTCATACATCTCGATCGCTTCGATTTTTTCGTCTAAAACCCGATGCCGTTCTGCCTCTACTAAATAGAATTTGTGTAAATGATTCATTGGGGCATAATCTGCCCATTTTTGGATTTTTTCTTGATTAGCTTGGACGCGATCGAGGATAGCCTTTTGCTCTGATTCTTGGGTGTTGGGATACACCGCTAGCCGCACTAAAGAATCGTAAAAATTGAATATAGGAACAAGGGGCATTCCTACCACTGCATCTAAATACTTCTCCGCTATAGCGAGATTCTCAATCGCTTCCGAGTAATTTTCAAACCAATAACAAAGCAAAAATTTGTTCAAATATATGTAGCCAACTCCCCCATTGTCATTTGCTTGCTGGTGCAGTGGCAACCTTATATGTTCATCGCAGGCTTTACCCTTAAGAAGGCAGGGATTTTCATTTTTTCCCAGTAGATTTAAGGTAGCCTGCCAATAGATTTCTATATAATAAAGCGCTGTTTCTTGCTTGGTTTTATAAATAGCATCTCTGCTTCTTGCGATCTCTGTTTCAAGGACAGTTAGTTCTTTACCGCTAAAGTAAGCTAAACAGGAGTACTGGAATAGACTATAGCCTGCATATTCTAAATCTCCTGTCTCCATTCCGCTAGAGTAAGCTGACAGCAAAGGCTCTAAGGTTTCTCTCAGATGCTCTTTCCAATGTCGGATAAATAGATTTACGATGAAAACTGTCTTGGCTTTGATTTCTTGAGCGTTTAACTTTGACACTAGATTTAAAGCCAACTGACCAAATTTATAACCTGAATCAATATCTCCCACAATGGCACAAAGAAGAAAACCATAATTGGCATAAGCAAAAGGAGAAACGGCAGCATTACCATATTCGACGGATAATTGTACTTGTTTGCACACCGTCAAGGGCAACAGTGCAGGAGCAACAATATATGCAGGAGCAAAGATACTTGACAAAAGTCTAATGGCTGCTAATTTATAGCGATCGCTCATTTGAGGTAGCTCAATTAAATCCTCAATTCGCCTTCCACTCAAAATTGCCGCAGTGTCCGCCAATCCTTGCCCAATGTCTGACGCGTTCGGTTCTTGAGGAAACTCTACCCCTAAAAGCTTTAAAACTTGTAGCGCTGTGTTAACCGCTTCTAGTAACCTGTTCTGCGCCATATAAGCTTGCATCTGGACTTCATACACTTTAATTTTGTCCAGTAGCGTCACAGCACAGTTTTGGACGATCTCAAACAATCTCTGCATTTCTTCAAAATCACCGCTCAAAAAAGCTGCCTCTGCCGCTTCTGAGTGCAGTGTTAATGTCAGTTCATATTGACACTTCCAGCTTTCTTCTGCTAACAGTCTCAAACCAACTTGCAAATATTTGATGGCGGAATCGTGGGCTGTGGCTGCTTTTGCTCTCTGACCGGCGATGAGATTGAGTTCTGCAAGTTGATATTTTTCTGTTTCAGATATCAGTAAATCAGTACCGTAATTGAGTTGATTAACTAAAGCAAATATATTTTCTTTGCGTTCTTCTGGTGTCGTATTTTGCAGCAATAATTGACCAATTTTCAGATGCGTTGCTTGCTGGCGATCGTCGGGAATCAGAGAATATGCCGCTTGCTGTACTCTGTCATGTAAAAACTTGTAATCAACTTTGATATCAGTTAAGGTAACGCCACCTGACTCTTCCTGACTAAATGCTAAGGGAATTTTGTAATCCTGACTTAACGGTAGAATTAACCCAGCTTGCAGGGCTGACCACAATTGCGCCGCAGTGATTAGAGAAGATGCTTCGTTGACGATCGCTAATACATCTAAGTTAAAAGTATTACCAATACAAGCAGCTAGTTTCAGAACTTGTTGCGTTTCTAATGACAGTTTGCGAATATTTCTCGCTGTCAGTTCAACAACATTCAGGTCAGTAATACCGATTGCTTGAATATGTTGGATATTCCATTGCCATACACCTGAATGGAAGTCGTATGTTAGTAAGTCTTCTTGGTGTAGAGTTTTCAGCAGTTGTGTTAAGAAGAAGGGGTTTCCTCCGGTTTTATGGAATAGTAATTCTGCTAGTGGCTGACTGTGTTCTATGTGATTCAATGTATCGCCAATTAACGCTTCTACATCCGTTAACTGCAATGATGATAAGACTATGTTATTCACCACCGCACCAGAAGATTGAATTTTGGACAAACTCATCATCAATGGATGGGTGGGCGAAACTTCATGATCGCGGTATGCCCCAATTAGCAATAAATATTTGCGCTCAGTATCCGTCATCAATAGCTCAATTAAGTTCAGTGATGCCGAATCTGCCCACTGCAAGTCATCCAGAAAGACAACTAAGGGATGATCTTGGTTTGTAAATACTCCAATGAATTGCCCAAAGACGCGATTGAAACGATTTTGAGATTCTGTCGCTCCCAATTGTGTTACAGGTGGCACAGTTCCAATAATGAGTTCGACTTCGGGAATCACATCAATAATGACTTGCCCATTTTCTCCCAACGCGGTTAACAGTTTTTCTTTCCACCCTTGGATTTGGGCAACGCTTTCGGTGAGTAATTGCTGAATCAAAGATTGGAACGCCTGAATCAACGAGGTGTATGGAATATTGCGCTTGAATTGATCGAACTTGCCTGCAATAAAATAACCCCTTGCCCCGACAATCGGTTTATGAACTTCATTGACGACACTCGTCTTGCCAATGCCCGAATAACCAGAGACGAGCATGAGTTCGCTGCTACCTCCTGCCACATGCTCAAATCCAGTCATTAATGTTGCGACTTCTGCTTCGCGTCCGTAAAGTTGTTGCCCAATCAAAAAATGCCCAGATTTGTCTCGTCTTCCTGGTACAAAGTTTTCAATCTTGCCAATTACTTGAAATTGAAACAAGCATTCCTCTAAATCCGCTTTCAGTCCCCAAGCGCTTTGATACCGATCCTCTGCTGTTTTCGCTAACAGTTTCAAAATAATTGCACTAATCGCTTCTGGCACATCTTCCAGAACACGGCACACGGTTTCGCTACAGGGTGCGACTGGCATTTTGGCGATGTGACAGTGGATCAACTCCATCGGATCGCTAGCATAAAATGGCAGCGTACCAGTTAGCATTTCATACAAGGTTACACCCAACGAATAAAAGTCGGTGCGATAGTCGCACACCCGGTTCATTCTGCCTGTTTGCTCAGGCGACATATAGGCAAGTGTACCTTCAAGCAAATTAGGATTGCTCAAGGTATGATTTTCTCGATCGAGGCGGGAGGAGATACTGAAGTCAATCAGTTTGATTTCCCCTGATTCGGGATTAATTAGAATATTGTGCGGCTTAATATCTTTATGTATAATTTTTTGGGCGTGTAGCTCTCCTAATGTGTGTGCCAAATTAATCGCCACCTTGAGAAAAGTAATCAAAGTAGTTTTTTGAGTTGCAATCATTTCTTTGAGTAAGCAACCCGGAATATCTTCTAATACCAAAGCCAAACCATGCTGATAATTCTTTAACTCGTAGGCTTTAACAATGCCAGGAATTCGCAGGGACTCAATGATTTGATATTCGTGGCGCAGTCGAGCAATATCTTCTAGGGGTGGATGTTCGCACTGAAGAGTTTTGATCGCCACAGAGACATTATCGGTTTCTCGCCGTCCACGATAAATGACGGTTTTACTACCGGAGTGAAGGGTTTCGAGGAGTTGATAACCAGATAAAGTAGCTGTCATTGTTTTCTCTTGCAATATAAGCATTCTTAATATGCCCATGCAAGTTTAGCTTTGTAACATCTGAGACAAAAATAAGCATATTTTTACGAGATGTTACATAAATATTTTAGAACAAAAGTGTATATTATTACTTGATTTTCACGGTATTTTGCATGTTTCTGACCTGTAATGAAGTAATGCTTATCTTATCGCAGCCGCAAGTAAAGATATGACACCACGAATCAAAGCCAACGCCTATTTTCTCTTCAAATTGGATAATTGAGCATGGCTGCCATCTATTGTTGTAACACCGAGAGAGTACCTTCTAGAATCACACTGAGCGGTGCAGTTAGTTCGCGAAGTAGACGTTCATCATTGGTATCAAAGGGGCGATCTCCTAGTTTATTAGTCAACACAACCACTGCAAACACTTGGTTTTTGCTATTGAACATAGGTAAGCAAAGGATATTACAAGTATGATATCCAGTTGCTCGATCGATTTCTCTATAGAACTGAGGATTTTGCTGAACATCAGTTATATTTACACTCTTACCAGTTGTGGCAACATAACCACTAATACTAGAATTCATCGGCAAGAAAATTTCTACCGCTTCTTCATTTTCACTCCGGGAAACCTTAGACCAAAGCTGGTTTTTTTCCCGGTCAACCACAAAGATAGTTGCTCGATCCGCACCCATAATTTGGGCAATTTTCCAGGCTAATGCCCTAATAACTTCCTCAATATTTGCTTTTAACATTTGCTCGCTGAGAATATTCATTGCTTGCAAAACTTGTTCAAATTCTTCTTTGAGCTTCTGAAGCAAATTCAAAAACTGAGGGATTGTTAATTCTTCGAGCGTGCGGCTCAATTCCTCTTTTTTAGCTTTAACTAATGAGGTTGTTGTACTCTCAATGTCTAAAATTGCTTGCTCTGTAGGCGAGGCTAAACGACCATCTTCTAAATGAACGATGCGATCGGCAATATCTAAAATTCGGTTGTCATGGGTTACTAGCAAAATGGTACAATTTTGCTGCTTTGCCAGTTTTTGCATTAGTTCCACCACATCTCGACCACTGGCTTTGTCTAGCGCTGCTGTTGGTTCATCTGCCAAAATCAGTTGGGGTCGGTTTACCAAAGCTCGTGCGATCGCCACTCGTTGTTTTTGTCCGCCCGATAACTGGTGTGGATAAGAATGAATCCGCTTTTGCAGTCCCACTTCCTCTAATATTGCTTGCGATCGCTCTTGCGCTTCTTCCATTGCGATCGCATCATTCAGCACCAAAGACATTTGCACATTTTGGTTTGCGGTTAGGGAACCTAACAAATTATGAGCTTGAAAAATGAACCCGATCTGCTTGCGGACATTTTCCAATAACCGATTACTCACTCCGCTTAACTCGTGTCCTAATACTTGAAGGCTACCTTCCTGAACAGAACGCAATCCCCCAATTAAAGTCAGCAGTGTTGTCTTCCCAGACCCGGAAGGGCCGGACATAATCACAATTTCTCCAGGATAAATCTTCAGAGAAATATCAAATAATATTTGTTTGCGTAATTGACCCTTTCCATAATAATGATTGATGTTTTCGATTTGAATAATTGGTTTGGTAGACATCAGTTTAAATCAACATCTATTCAAAAATTTTATTAATAAATATCAGCAGGATCTATCTTTTGCAGCTTTCTGGTTGCTATCAGTCCAGAAACAACACACATTAAAACCGTTAAACATAGCACGAAGCTGATAACGTCAAAATTCATCTCTAATTGCAGCCCTGTAGCCGTAGAAATTAACTGATAAAAGAGAAAGCTTAAGCAAAAACCCGGAAAAAAACCAAAAAATGAAAGAATGATAGATTGGAGAAAAACAATACCGACAAGATAAAAATTAGAATGACCAATAGCTTTCAAAGTGCCATATTGAGGTAGATTATCTGCAACATTACTATAGATAATGTTGTAAACTACGACAATACCAACCACAAAACCGATGATTGTTCCTAGTCCAAAAATAGCCCCAATTCCAGATGATTGCGTCCAATAATCTAGTTCTTTGGCAATAAAATGTTGTTTCGTGTAAACAACTATATCAGATGGTAAAGATTGATTCAAAAACTTTTCTAGGCGATCGCTATTCGTTCCTGGAGTCACTTTGATTAGACCAATATCAACGTCGTTGAGCGATGAACGAAGCTTGGAATCAATGCCAGAAGGTCTAGTTGCAAAGATTCTCAGAAAATTAAGATCGCTGACAATTAAATTACCATCAGTTACAAAGTCAGCACCCAGTTCAAAGGTTCCAATTACTTTGACTTGGACACCAGAAAGCTCAGTTGTCACACCCGGTTGCATAGAACCATAATCTTTGCGAGACCTGCTATCGGCCAATAGAGTGTTGGGCATTTGGAGGGCAAATTCAGCCGCTTGGATCTCAGGTAAGAGAAAAACAGGATCGTCTAGATTAAATCCAAACACTCGGATAGACCTTTCCTCAGCAGTTCCATAACGTCTCCAACTACCAAGAGTGATATAAAGTGGATAAGCTGCTGCAACGCCTTCAAATTGTCTAACTTGATATAATCGACTTCGATTAAAAGTTTCGTCAATAACGGTAACATAGCGTCGCTGACTGAGCATGATTAAATCAGCATTGAATGCCTGAATAAACGCAACGTTACTATTCAACATTGCATTCTGAAATCCGAGTTGGGAAAACATGAGAAAAACCGCAAACGCGATCGCAGCTAATGCTGTGAAAAACTGCGATCGTTGCTGGAGCAGGTTGCGCCAGGCAAGGGAAAATTTAAAGAGGGCAACTCGAACCTTTTTACTAGAAAACATCGGCGGGATCTGCAACTAACACTTTGCGAGCAACAACAAATCCAGACGCACTACATGTCACAATCGTCAGAGCAAACACGAATAACATCCGACTAACAGTCATGGCGACCGGTAGTCTTGTGGCAATAAAAATGGCATGGTACATCCCCAAAGCCAGAAGGCAACCAGGAATAAACCCCAGCGTCGCCAGCACGAGCGCTTCTTGGATAACGACCGTCAACAAACGCAAATTAGTATATCCAATGGCTTTTAAGGTTGCATACTCATGCAAGCGTTCATTGACATCAGAACTCAGGACTTGATACACAATCACAGTCGCAACTAGAAAAGCCATGATCACAGCAACACCAATGATATAACCGAGCGAAGTAGACTTAACCCAATATTCCCGATCTCTAGACATCGCTTCTTGACGACTGAATACTTTAATCGTTGCTGGCATGATTTGGCGTAAGTTTTGCACTACTTCATCAACCTTTACACCAGGCTCAACTGTAATCAACCCCAGACTTATATCATCCAGCGATCGCCCCGGATTCAGACGAATAAAATTTTGATCGCTAACAATTGCAGTGCCATCAGCACGGATAGTGTTATTTAAGCTAAACAGCCCTACAATCTCAACTTGTCGCCTGTTCAGTTCAGTTTTCAGACCCACTTCTCTCGGGCCAAATTCGGAGCGTGAGAGGCTATTCATTAACAAGGTATCTTGGCGTTGTAGGGCTGATAAAGACTGATAAACTTCTGGCACGCGCAACACAGGATCTCGATAATTAAACCCCAAAAGCAAAAGCGCTCGTATTCGCGTCGTTTCTACATTGCGCCACGAGCGAAACGCGAGGTAAAGTGGTCTGGCAGCAGCAACGCCATTCGTCCCTCCCGCCTGATACAAATAACGTCGGGGAAAGGGTGGAACATAGGTGGACTCCGGCGACTTGGATGAAATCAATACAATGTCAAAATTGAGGCTGTCATAAAGCAGCGTCGCTCCCTTCATCACTCCGCTAAAAAGTCCAAGTTGCATAAATACTAAGGAAACCGCAAAGCTGATGGCTGATACTCCCGCGCCTAAGCGAGCTTTACTCTGCATTAAGTTACGCCATGCCAACGGCGGCCCTTTCCAGTGTTTGCGGTGCTGACGGTTAGTCACATTCTCTGACTCCTGATAATTTAGATACCTTTAAAAATTGTTCAAGTCCAAGTTCCGAATGGCACTAAGTTAAGATACAGTCCTTGCCCCAACTTCCAGCCTGGAGGTTGGGAAACCATTTTCGGAGGCTGCCGCCTCCATAACTTGACAAGAGGCAGAGCCTCTCGGAACTCGTTCCCAGCCTCCAGGCTGGGAACGAGGATACAAGAAAAGAAGTCTTTGGGCTTTTCTTAGTGCCATTCGTCCTTTTTGAAAAACCTTTAGCGAATTAATTTAAATCAATCTCGGCATCTACTTGCAGATTACTTAGATCGGAGACAAGTTCGCTTCGATCTAAGCGGATTTTCACTTCTACCACTCGGACATCTGATTTTGCTGTCGGATCGTCCCCAATAACGTCGTTTTTAAATACCAATTGACCAATTTTGGTGACAGTGCCAGTCATTTTTTCAGAAAAAACCGGACTGGTAATCGTTGCTCGCTGTCCGACTTTAATCAACTTAACGTCTGTTTCAAACACCTCTGTCACTACATACATATTACGTGTGTTGCCCAGAGCCAGAAGCCCGCGATCGGAAATCACTTCCCCAGCCTGGGTATAAATCTTCAAGACTTGGCCGTTTTTGGGCGCACGGATAATAGTTTGCTCTAACTGTGCCTGGGCCAGTTTTAAATTTTGAATGGCTGAAATCAACCCACTATGGCTAGCGACTCGCTTTAAATTCATTTCTGAGCGTTTGAGGTTCTCTTGAGCTACTTTGATATCTGCTTGACGGGTGTTGGTTAATTGCTGTAACTTGGCTCTGGCTTGACTTAAATTCTCCTGGGTTTGTACAACCAATAACTTCCTGATCTCAAAATCTTCTTTAGGAACTGCACCTTCAGCATAAAGTTTTGCATAGCGATCGCGTATGATAATTGCCTGTTGTAACTCTGCTTGCGATCGGCGAACAGCAGCCTCTTGAGAGCTAATTTCTTGCAAACGAGGAGTAGAAATCTGACTAATCTGTGCTTGTGCCTGACTAATCTCAATCTGATTGACGGAGCTATCTGTTTGTATCTGTTTTTGCACCTCCTCTACCTGGCTAGCAACCAAATTTCGTTTAGCCAGCATTTCTTGGTGACTTTTTAGATAAGCCAAAACTTGCCCGGTTTTAACCCAATTACCCTCAGAAACTTTTAATTCATCAATCTGTGCCCCCACTGGAACTGCAACCTTGGTAATCTCCCCCTCTGGTTCCAACCGCCCCAGTGCCAGGACTTTTGTTTTTTCAGGGGGCAACGATAAGGATGATGGTGAGGCGTTGTTGACGGGTGACTGGCTAGATACCTTAGATAGGAAAACGTATCCAGCCCCGATACTTAATGCCAGTAGACCAGCAAAGATACTAAGATTGCGAGCAGTAACAGTAGGGGTCATCATAAGTAGCAAAAGTTATCAGTTCTTATTCGTTTTTCAAGTTCAGCCCCGATCGCTGAATTTCGCTTTTAAGTTCGTCTAGAGATTGTTTGAGACTGCGAATTTCTTCAGATGTCTGTTCTTGAACTCCCCGTATTTGTTCTTCGGTAGTCATCACAATCCCAGCTTCCTGTTCCTGGAGCATTTCTTGTAAAAAGATGCTGAGAATTCCTCTAATCGGTTGCCACAACTGATGCCACCGTTTTTTGTCTTCTTCTAGCAGTTGAATGTAGGTATCGAAGCTGTGAGGGAAAGGAATACCTCCCATAAATTCTGCTGCTCCCCCAAAATTCAGAGAGACACCGTGATTTCCCAGTCCGATTACGTGATGAACTTCTCCCACATGTTCGTAATTGCCTAAGTAAAGTTCCCCCACTCTCAAGCCATTGCCAGCAACCATACTTAAAGGGAAAGGAAGGGTAAAAGGTACTAGAGTAAACAGATCCAGTTGATTTTCGACGCGGTAACTAAATCCTTCTCCTAACTGTTCGTTGTAGTAATTGGCAAAATGGTGATTGCCAACTTTCACAGATCCAAAGGTGTATACTTTGACTCGTAAAGCTGACTCTCCTAAAGAACTAAAACGGCGTTTTAAGAACAGAGCGCCGAGTTGAGCTAAACCACCACCCAAACTATGTCCCCCTACGAAAACCTCAATCCGGCTGGCGTTTTTAGGCATCTTAGGTCTAGAACTCAAGCTAGTACCAACCCTGCGACTATTCGATAACTCACTCATTTCTCTAGAGATATCTTCAAAGTTCAAGAGTTCATCGCGGGCAAAACTCCAGGCTCGATTCAGGTTGCCGATCGCATCATAAGAGAAGACTTCCGAAATTAGTTTTTTTAATCGACGCTCAAAGGCCAGTCCGAATCGGATTCCTCCAGCTGCCGCAATGGCATGGGCAATAGCAATTTGTTTGGCAGAATTTAAGGTTTGAAATATCTCAAAATCTTGAGCATTAATTTGACCTAAGAGAACCTGAAAAAAGGCAGCAAGTTCATCTTTAACGGCTTCAAATCCTTCAAAAAATCCCCGTGCAACTTTGACTCGCGTATCTGGTAGAGAACCATAGTTAATTAATGACCAATTGAGATCGGTCAAAATATCCGTTAATTCAATTTGACCGCGATCGGTAACAATAGAGCCTCGAAAAATCACCGCAAATTGATTACTTCCTTCTCGTTTAAAAATGAAACCTCGAATATTATTTTCATTATTCTGCAAGCTATGAACTAATTTCCAGCCCTCATTCTTATACAGAGAGTTATAGATATCTTGGACTTCGGCATCTTCAACAGAGCCTCCTCCGACTTGAAATATTTCATAACTTCGTTTGGAGAACTTAGCCATTAAAATTGCTTCATCAAAGCTAAAACCACTGCGAAGCTTTAAAGGTATACTCATAATAAGTAGGTCGGTGTGAATATTGATTATTGGAATTGGGCAGAAGCCAGCTACGCTGGAGGCAGAAGGAAAAAGGGTTTAAGGTATTTCATTTTTCTTTACATAGTTTGGTTTTTTGAAGTCGTTCTACTTATGCTTGACTTTTATCCTCTGAATATAAATGGGGACTTGATAGGATAATATCAGTTAGTGCGGTTTTATAACTATCAGTAATAAAATTGGAAACTTTGGTTATTATTTATTTTTATAAATCTCCTGATAGTATTATCAAGCTAATAGAAGACTGCTAGGAAAGACAAAATCTACAACACCTCCATCTTTTGAACCTGCACGCGATCGAGACAAGCTTTTAGTTTTTCGGCAAGTACCTCTACATGGGGCGGGAGGACTAAATTCAGATGGTTTCCCGGAATTTGATGAATCTCAACTCCGCCGATTGCTAGATCGCCCCAGCCAAGGGTTGCATCTTGGGGATTTTTTCCAGTTTGTTTACTCGTCCGAAAGAGGGTAACTTTACCCGGATAAGGCTGCGGCTTGTATTTGAGGAGGGCTGAGTTGTTAGCTTGTATGACTTGAAATAGCCGTCGCGCAGCTGGTTGGAAAAGCTTACTCAGCCTGGACTGGTGGGCGACAACCTTAGCTATACTTCCTGGCTCAACCAAAAAATGCAATGGCTTCGAGGTCTTAGTTCCAATCTGTTGGGTGAGTTGTCGTTCTTCGACAGCAGTCAGAAAATGATCCACTGTTTCATCCAGATAAGGGCCAAGATTGCGAAGCACGGAATTCACCAGAAATTTAGCCATCTGGAAGAAATTCTGAGTGCGATTGTCGCAAAAGGCAGGAGTATCAATCAGTGCCAGTAATACAATGGTCTGTCCTGCTTGCTGTAGCTGTTGGGCCATTTCAAATGCCACCAGCGCCCCAAAAGACCAACCTCCTAGACAATAGGGGCCTTCTGGTTGCACCTGTTGGATACCGTGGATATACTCAGCAGCAATGTCTTCTATACAATCTTTTGATTTGCCTTCGCCAGTAATCCCCGCAGATTGTAGCCCATAGAAAGGTTGTTCTTGACCCAATAACTCTGCCAGATCGGAATAAACGGAAGCGACACCCATCACCGGATGAATGCAGAAAAAGGGTAGCTTTTCGCCTTGCTGCTGAGAATTTACTCCAGTCAATTGTCTGAGAATTTGAGCAGCGAGATTTGCGATCGTCACACCTTCCAAAAACTTGACCACAGGAACATTCACTTCTAAATCGACTTCGATTTGATGTTTAATCTCGATTGCAGTCAAGGAATCAAGGCCTAGCTGATGCAAGGGTTGTTGGGGATGCAGTTTTGCCAAGTCAACTTTCAGTCCCCTTGCGAGTTTTGCTTGAATGTAAGACTCTAAGTGCTGCTGTCTTTTTGTGGGAGCGATCGCTAGCAGTTCTGCTGCTGTGAGTTTATATTCGCTATCGCCGCCATCCCATTGGGGCAAGATGTCAGCAGCAATGATGTCCAAACTCTCTGTTTGAAATCCATTGCGGCAAGCAGTACGGGAAATCTTACCACTTGAAGTTTTGGGAATGCTGGCAGTCTTAAGCAGCAACACTGCATAAACTGATAACTCATGAACCTGTGACACCGCTTGACGAATTGCCGCGATCGCTTCATCTGCATTGAGCTTTCTTAAGTAGGTTCGCTCGATTTCTTGAGCCACGACGATTCTTTCTTCCCCTTCTACCTCAATGGCAAACACTGCTCCACAGCCATGTCGGAGAGCTGAATGACTTTCCTGTACCGTCAGTTCAATATCTTGAGGATAGTAATTGCGACCTCGAATCACAATTAAATCCTTGAGTCGCCCGGTAACAAATAATTCACCATTATGCAGAAATCCCAGGTCGCCCGTTCGCAGAAACGAACCCCCGTTTGTATCGTCTAAACAGGCATAGAATGTTTCTTGCGTCTCTTGGGGTTTCTGCCAGTAGCCTTGAGCAATACTCGCTCCTGTAACCCAAATTTCTCCAACTGTACCATCTGGACATCTCTTGAAAGATTGCGGATTGGCGATCGCAATTGTTTGACCTAACCCCGTCCTCCCTTGTCCCACAATCTTTATACTATGCTGCTGTTGCTCTCCACAGAACACAACTTGGTTTTGTTCGAGAGCAGCACTTTCTACATTACACACCGTTGGGTAGCACTCTTTTATCCCCCCGGAAATCAACAATGTGCCTTCAGCCATCCCATAGCAAGGATAAAAAGCTTCAGGGCGAAAGCCGTAAGGCTCAAACTTGGTAACAAATCGTTCTAGGGTCTGGGCACGAACTGGTTCAGCACCATTGAAAGCAACTTTCCAACTGCTCAGATCGAGACCCACTAATTGTTCTGGCTGAATTTTCTGCACGCACAAGTCATAGGCAAAATTCGGCCCGCCGCTAATCGTCGCTTGATAGCGGGAAATTGCTTCTAACCAACGATAGGGCTTCTGCAAAAACGCAACGGGCGACATCAAAATTATTGAAGAGCCGACATAGAGGGGTTGGAGGATGCCACCGATTAAGCCCATATCATGATAAGGGGGCAGCCAGGATACGCCTAATTGGTTGGGAGTGGTTTGGAAAAACTGATGAATCAGTTCTAAATTGTGCAGTAAGTTGCCATGACTGACCATAACCCCCTTGGGTGTCCCGGTTGAGCCAGAGGTGTATTGTAGAAATGCGATCGCGTCTGGATCGAGTAAAGGTTCGTGCCATAACTCTGCTTGCTGATTAGTGATGGTGTCTGTAGTTAAAATCTGTTTTGTAGCCAGTTGTGGATGATGCGTAAACTGAGTAGCGATGGTAGCGAGTAGGGAGGTTGTAGTTAGGGCAACCCTAGCCTGGGCATCTGCCATAATTGCCATCAGCCTAGAGATGGACTGATTTTGTCGAGGCGGATAAGCAGGAACGGCGATCGCACCAGCATATAAGCAGCCAAAGAAGGCGGTAATGAAATCAAGACCAGGCGGGTAGAGGAGGAGGACACGTTCATGCTTGGCACTGACAGTTTGCAGTTGCACCGCGATCGCTCGTGCCGATAAATCTAGTTCTCCATAGGTAAGACTAATTACTTCCTTTTCTCCATCCAGCAAAAAACTATAGGCGAGGCGATCGGGTTGTTGTTCGGCGCGATAACGCGTCAGTTCTACTAAATTTTTGACTGACAAACTGGATGTTAACAATTCATTGAATACCATATTTAGCCCTCTCCAAAACCCGATCTGCTTCTGTTTTGGCGTTGCATATTTGCGGGATGATTTTGCTAGTTTTGTGGGATGGGCATCTTGCCCGTCCCTTGTATTTCAGGGCTCTCGTGTCGCCCACCCTACAAGAATCATCTCTTAATTCAGCAACACCTGTTTTTTACCCGTCTCAATACCGAACTGAGGCTAAAGTGTTAACTCCTCTATTTCCTCGACAACATTAGCAATCTGAATAGTTGGTATCAAATTTTTCAAAATTAATTGTTCGTGGCAAGCTTGAGCTAATTCTGCAATGCTAGGACTAGCAATAAACTGTTCGATTGGCAGTTCAATCTTTAAATTGGTGACAATGTGATTTCTCAGACTCACAGCCATCAGAGAATCGATGCCCATACTATTAAGTGGCTTTTGGACATCAAGTTGAACAGGCTCACACTCTAAGGCTTGGATAATTTGTGCTTGAATGTAAGTGCTTAATAAATCGGTGCGTTGGCTATTTGCCGCTACTGACCATTGCTTTATAATATCAATCTGAGAGCCGTTGGATATAACCGCATTAGAGGCTTGGGCAGTATTAGATTCTCCTAATCTATCTTGCCGTGAGGCTTCTGATTCTTGCCAGTAACGCTGTCGTTGCCACGGATAGGATGGCAAACGCACAAAACAACCACCATGAGGATAAAGAGCGTTCCAATCAATGGAATCTTCTAAGGTATAGCGCTCTGCTAAGGAATTCAATATCTGAGCGCGTTCAGTAGCAAAATTTAGAATTTTGAATTGAGGAATTCTCCCCTGCCCCTCTGCTCCCCTGCCCCTCTGCTCCCCCTGTTGCTCTAAAAACATCGAGGGACGGCTTTCTTGTGCGAGAAAAGCCACTAAATGCTCGACGAGTTGTTTCTTAGAATCAACTACCATTGCTAAACGGTAGGAATGATGGCTGCGGCGCAGACTAGTTGTATAGCAAATGTCTGCCAAAGAAATTCTGGCGCTAGAATCCTGGCTTAAAAACTCAATATAAGCTTTAGCAAAGGCTTTCAAAGCCTCTGGACTACGAGCCGACATTAAAAACAGTTGTGGTTGGTTAGCGATCGCAGTATCACTTGTCAAGGATTCTACTCCTTGCAGAATCACATGAACATTCGTGCCCCCCAGACCAAACCCATTCACACTGACGATCGGTGGTTGATTATCCTTATTTGTTAGTGGTTCTAAGGATTGTGGCACCCGCAACCGCAGTTCCTCCCAAGGAATTTTGGGATTGGGGGTTTGAAAATGCAGATTGGGTGGAATCTGACGATGGTTAACCGCCAACGCAGCTTTAATGAGTCCGCCAATGCCGGCAGCCGCTTCCATGTGTCCAATATTTGTTTTCACAGATCCGATGGCGCATTCATTGCCTAAAGAGCGATCGCTGCCGATGACAGCCCCGATCGCTTTGGCTTCAATCTCATCCCCCATCGGCGAACCGGAGCCTTGAGTTTCTACATACTGCACCTGCTGAGGGAGAATTCCTGCCCGCTGATAGGCTTTTTGCATGACTGCCTGCTGCGCCAAAGCTTCGGGGGCTGTAAAACTGCTGCCGCGACCATTCTGGCTGACAGCACTGCTGCGGATCGTTGCATAAATAGCATCACCGTCAGCGAGGGCATGGGATAGCGGCTTCAGAACCACAACCCCCACCCCTTCAGCCCGAACAAAACCATCTGCTGCGGCATCAAAACTCTTGCAACGACCATCCGCAGACAGTAAAAATGCCTTACTCATGGCGATGCTGATTTCTGGTTTGAAGATGATATTGACCCCACCTGCGAGGGCAAGACTACATTCACCATTCCAGAGACTAGAGCAAGCAAAGTGAACGGCAACTAATGACGAGGCACAGCCAGCGTCAATCGGTAGACTGGGGCCTGTGAAGTCAAAGCAGTAGGAAATGCGATTTGGTACCAAGTTGAGGTTTGAGCTAACTATGGTATGGGCATTAATCGCATCGCGATTGCGCTCATCCATTTGAATGTAACTGTAATCTCGGTTAAGTACCCCAATAAAAACCCCGGTATCGCTGCCAGCCAGATGTTCCGGCACTTGCCCAGCATCCTCTAGTGCCTCCCACGTCGTTTCTAACAAGAGTCGTTGTTGAGGGTCAATCCGAGCCGCCTCCGCGCCGGAAATTCCAAAGAATTTGGCATCAAACTGGTCTATTTGGTCGAGAAACCCACCCCAACGGCTGTACATTTTACCTGGTTCTACCGGATCGGGATGATAAAATTTGTTGACGTTCCAGCGATCGCTAGGGATTTCTGTAATTGCATCCCTGCCATTTTGCAACAGGTTCCAGAAGCTAGCTGGACTGCGGACACCTCCGGGAAAGCGACAACCAATACCAACAATTGCAATGGGTTCTGGAATCATAAGCTGTTCACTCTTCTGTGAATCTCAGGTAAAACCTGAACGCCGGCTTCAAAGTCAATAGCTCTGGCAGTCAGGTAAAACATATACATTGTTGTCAGCCAGTTGGTAAACTCCTGCTTAGAACCTAAGTGCCGCTCCATATTCAGCATAATCCAGCCAATCTGCGACCAGGTTTGATAACAGGTTGAGCAATCGGGATGTTCGCTGGTGCAGCATGTCCTGGTTGATTTGGCATCAGGATTGTAAGCACGAAAGTGAAGATTATAGGGTTTACCATTTTGGAATCGGGCTGCATTCTCTGGGCGATTTTCACTGATGCAAGGACAGACATCATAGCCCCAGGTTTCATCATACATTTGCCCTGTAGTAAAC
Source organism: Nostoc sp. PCC 9305 (assembly GCF_963920915.1). NCBI lineage: Bacteria > Bacillati > Cyanobacteriota > Cyanophyceae > Nostocales > Nostocaceae > Nostoc > Nostoc sp. PCC 9305. The sequence goes on along the minus strand of NZ_CAWUDN010000017.1, from coordinate 49,870 downwards.
ACTTGATTCATGTATGAGGTCATCAAGATGCGATCGGGATAACGGGCAATCATCCGGTCGATTTCATGACGCACATCTGCAAACCCGCGATCGTCATCATAAACACCCCCTAACCCCGCCTTATCCCCGTAAAAGTTAAATATTACAAAGTTGCCGTTCTCGACACATTGTTCAACAACCCGTTCTATTTCATGGGCGTTACCAGCAGTGGTAGTGTAGTACCAAAAGACTCGGCGATCGTCTTTGTAATTTTTGAGAGCCTTGCTGAAAACATCTAACTTCCCTCCTCCGCGTAGCTTTTTATCGGTTTCGCGATCGCCCCAAAGAGAAACACTGATTGTTATATTTTCAAACCCCTCATAAGGGATTTTGATCATCCCGTTTGTGACGACAATCATCCAAAAATTTTGCGCCAGCTTTCGCAATCGATCCAGCATTAGGGTAGGCTCACCCCCAACTGCTGTAATGTAGTTAGTGCCTCTAGCTTTTTCTTGTGCAATTAATGCCTCAAATTCAGCATCATCTTTGGGTGCTGCATTTTGATCCAAGTCGTCGGTGAAAAAACAACAACCCTCACACCGCAGATTACATAGATGAGTTAAGTCTACAGATATTCCTTTAATGGCACCCGCTTTTCTAACCTGAGTAAACAGGTGATGTAGAAAGGGGTCTTCTAAATACTCCATTAAGGGATCTTGTACCTCGGTTTCTATTACCTGAGCAGCCATAACAATTTATTTCCTTTGCGAAAAACCGAGCAATGATGATTAACAAGTTACTCGTTGATGAATTTCCGGCAAAAGTTGCACACCGGATTCAAAGTCAACCATGCGGCACATCAGGTAAAACAGGTATGTGGTAGTCAGCCAGTTAGTAAATTCTTGTTTGGAACCGAGGTGTCGTTCTAGATTAATCATGATCCAACCAACCTGCGCCCAAGTTTGGTAACAGGTTGAGCAATCTTGATTATCACCTGTGCAACAACGCCGAGTTGATTTCAGATCGGGATTGTAAGCGCGATAATGGGGGTTATAACGTTTACCATTTTTAATCCGGTTTTGATTAATTTCATGATCTACAGTGAGGCTGGTGCAAACTTCATAACCCCAGGTTTCATCGTAAAGTTGCCGAGTAGTAAACACGTTGCTCATGTACGAAGTCATTAAAATTTTGTCAGGGTAACGCGCGATCGCTTTATTAATCTCACGCCGCACATCTGCAAATCCCAGATTATGATCGTAAACTCCTCCCAAGTCAATGCGATCGCTGTAAAAGTTAAACAAGACGCGATTACCGTTGGCTACGCACTGCTCAACAACGCTAGCGATTTCATGGGCGTTACCCGGTGTGGTAGTGTAATGCCAAATAGCACGCGGATCGTCTTTGTAATTTTTTAAAGCTTTGCTGAAAACATCGAGTTTACCACCCCCTCGGAGTGTTTTGTCAGTTTCGCGATCGCCCCAAAGAGAAATAGCGATCGGCATTGTTTCAAACCCTTCATAAGGGATTTTGATCAGGGCGTTGGTAACAACCATTAATCGAAAATTCTGGTAAAGCTTCTGCAATCGCTCTAGCATCAGGCTGGGTTCTCCCCCAACCACTGTAATAAAATTTGTTCCTCTGCCCTTTTCATGGGCAATAAATGTATCAAATTCGGCTTCATCTTTGGGTGCTTTGAATTGATCCAATTCATCTAAAAAGAAGTAGCATCCCTGACACCGAAGATTGCACGCATGGGTTAAATCAACTGATATCCCTCTAATTTGTTCAGCTTTTCTAATTTGTTTAAAAAGGTGATTTAAAAACGGATCTTCCAAGTATTCAATTAATGAATCTTGGACATCTGACTCGACAACTTGAGTAACCATTTCCACCTGCTTTTATAAAAAGGATTGGGGACTGTCTAAAGAGCAGAAAATCGTCCTTGCTTCAATCCCACGTTTTTAAGCGTGGGTTCCTCCTGCCTCCTGCCTCACTTCGATTCCCTTCTCTACGAGAGGCTGCGCCCGAAGCGTAGCTATGCCGCAGGCTTTACGGCTCCGCTCAGGGCAAGCCGCTCAGTGACCACCTGCCTCCTCCTCCTGCCACCTGCCACCTGCCTCCTGCCTCCTTCACCGATCGCCCTTTTATTGCGTAACTTTAACTTCTTGAGAAGCTTCGTCTTTAAACTTGGCAAACAGTTCCACCAAGTCATTGATTGTCTTAAAGCTAGAAACTTCTGTTCTGGGAATTTTTATTTTGAGTTCTCGCATACAAGCAGAAACAATTTCTACGCCGTCAAGACTGCTGGCTCCATATTCTCCGATTGTTTTCTGCGGATCTATTTCAACATTTTCTAGTCCATCTACGTTGAGCTTGATATGTTTAATTACGACATTTAATACTTGCTCTCGATCCATGATCTCTTGTCTCCTATATTGAAAATCAAAAAACAAAATTTAGGCTAAATAGGCCGCTTCGATATGTGCTAATGTCCCTGGAACCCCAAAACAGATTTTGTGCATTAGGTGTTCGCGGGACAATGCTGCTTGGAGAGCTTGACGCCGGGGTAATGACAAGGTGTCTTTTACCATCTCCAAAACATGTCTGGGTTTTTCAGCGATTCTCCGTGCCATATCCAAGGCTAAAGTCATAACTTCTTCAGTTGGAACTATGTAGTTAAATAAACCTCGTCCCTTGAGTTCTTTGCCTTTGTAGAGCTTGGCGGTGAGGAGCATCTCGCTAGCAAAGTGATGTCCAACCATTGCTGGTAAGACAGATAAGATACCCATTCCAGGAGTAAATCCCAAATCTGTAAAATTAACTCCGTACCGACTGTTTTCGGATGCGATCGCCATATCGCAGTAGAGTGCTAACGCTACCCCACCTCCCACAGCATGACCTTGCAAAGCTGCAATAATTGGTACGGGAAAGCTAAGTAGTTGGTTGGGCAGTGATAAATCTTTGACATCTGCATTGCCACTCACAACTTGTTTGATGGTGTCCAAGCTTGCTCCGGCACAGAAGACATCGGATCGCCCAGTCAAAATCAAGACTTTCAGGCTCGGTTCTGTTGCTAGATGAGTCAGGGTTGTCATTAATTCATCGCACAGTTCTTCGCTCAAACGATTTTCGTTTTCAGGGTCATCGATTTGCAGTTGGAAGATGCCGTCTTCTAGATTGGCGAGCAAAATTTTAGACATGGGTTTTCCCCCTGTACTTTTGAAACCAAGGTGGCGAGAATCCCTCGGTGAAATTTTGAATTCCTTCTAAAACCTCCGGTTGTGCTAACCATGAAACAAGTTGATTAAGGGCAATATTGGTTTGTCGCTGTAAATCTGACCCATAAAGTTGTTCAAAATATTGTTTACTGGCAGCGATCGCTTCGGGAGAAGAACGAAACAGCCGTTGTAATTGTCGGTTCAAGGTGGTAGCCATGCCTTCAGTCGCAACTTCATCTACTAACCCACAGGCCTTGGCTTCTAGGCTGTCAATTCCCCGACTGCTGAGGGTTAAATACTTAAGCTGTGCTATGGTCAGACGACGCAGTAAGAAGGGTGCAATCAGAGCCGGAATCATACCAATGATCACTTCTGGCAACATAAATATTGTGTTCTCGTTGGCAATGACGAGATCGCAAGCCGCAACTAAACCTAGTCCTCCACCTGTAACATTACCTTCAACACAGGCGATTACAGGCAAGTGGGAATGACAAATTAATTGCAGACAATTTATAAAGGCTTGAAACAGTTCGATTTGAGGTCTTCCTCCCTGCTGTAATATCCATTCCAAATCAAGTCCTTTGCAGAAGTCAGTTCCCTCAGCCCGCAGCACGATCGCCCGACAAGATGAATCAGCGATCGCAGCTTGTAAGGCTTGACTAAGTTGATTAATAAAAGATGGATTGAGCGCATTACCTGTTTGGGGCTGCACTAAAGCAATCTGGGCAACTCCTGAATCGATTTTATAGCGGACGGCCTCTACTATTAACTCCATTTATATTGCCTATAGTAATTTTCAACATTGCTTAACACAAGTAAACCTCGGTCTCGATAGCGTTTTTCATAGCATTCATCTAAATAGTTTTCTAAGTTAAAGTCTCGGCGATCGCTATATTTTTCACGGGTCAATTCACTAGCTTCATAATCTGCAACAGATAAACGAAGTCGCTGATTGAGGTGTTCGTCAATGTTGAGCGATCGGACAATTTCAGTTGCAGCCTTTCCAATGGTGGCGCTGTAGAATTCTGCTTGGCAGCCACCACCATAAGCAAACAGGGAAATGCGATCGCCCGGACTCAGATCCTTGGCATAATTCAAAAGACTTAACAAACAAATAAAATTGGAACCCCCATACGAACTACCAATTTGTTGAGCAAAGTGTATACTCTCTGCAACTTTTGATTGAAAACTTAACTTAGCAGCCGCTTTCCCTACCGCCTCAAATCGGTTGAGTATGGTGCGATGTGCCTGAAACGTCATTGCTGGAAAGGGCGCATGATAAATGTGTTTTTTGAAATCAGCATCATAGTCTACAGAACCCACGATTTGCTCGTAGTGACTGAATGCTCCCTCCAAAGCATCTAAATAAGAGTAAAGACTCGTTTCACTTTTGATCACTTCGGTGTTGAAAGTGGGGCGCAGGTAGTCAGAAATCTCTTTTGTCCAGTAACCCGCCTTATCCAGTTCAATTTCGAGAATTTGTGGATTAGTACTAACGAGCATCGCCACTGCACCACCTCCGCAGATAAACTCCTGGTCAGTATTGAGCGTGACGCTGCTGAAATCCGTGTTAATTACCAATGCCTTTTTCCCAGGTCTCGCCCCTGAAGCTACCCACGAAGCGGCCATTTTGAATGCCGCAGTGCCACCGTAACAGGCATGTTTCACCTCGAAGTTACGGCAATTAGGAGACAAATTACAAAACCGATGTACCCAGGTGGACAGGGATTTGCCACAATCAACCGCAGATTCTGTACCAACAATTAGTAGTTCAATGTCTTCTAGGTCTTGAGGTGATAAGAGTTGTTTGGCGGCATTCACCGCCAGAGTAATAGCATCTTCATAGACCGGATAAACCGATCGCGTTTTGCACATTAAACTATCGGCAATGTGCTGGAAGTTTTTACCACGCGCTTCGGCAAGATCGGCAATATCTAGATAGAACTGCCCTGAGTAAAGATTAAGTTTCTCAATTCCTATAGGCATAGAGCGTCAGTTATAAGCTGTGCATTACTATTTAACTTCTAAAATTTACGTAAAAATTCTCTAAAACTCTTATTCCTCCGTGTCCTCTGCGTCCTCTGTGGTTCGATTTTCCCTTACCTCTGCGTAAGCCTTAATTCCAAAAGAATCATTCCAACAGCGTTGGCGCTGGAAAGGATAAGTGGGCAGAGCAACTCGTTGTCTGGGAGAATCTCTATGAAATTCCGACCAATTAATGTTTATACCCTTCTTGTATAAAGTAGCCAGACTGTCGAGCAGCGATCGCCAGTCATCATGCCCCTGTCTTAAAGAAGACAACCAAGCAGCAGTGTTTTTAGGTAGACAGCGCTTACCCATACTTGCCAAAGTATCTGTTGGCCCAATCTCCAGGAAAATATCATACCCTGCCTCTGCTAAGGTCTGGATACCTCGGTCGAAACGCACGGGCGATCGCAGTTGAGAGCGCCAGTAGTTAGCATCTAGTACCCCTGCCTCGAATTCTCCCGAAAGATGAGAGATAAACGGTAGACTTGGGGGATGAAACTGCATTTTCCTCAAAGTCTGCTCAAAGGCATTTTGGATGGGGTCTACTAAGGGTGAGTGAAACGCGTGGGCAACATTCAACTCGCGAGTCATAATGAAATCGGATTCCAGACGGGCGATTGCTGCTGAAACCGCTTGTCTATCGCCCGCAATCACAGTTTGGCTAGGGCCGTTATAGGCAGCAATTGCAACAGCATCTTGGTATGATGCGATCGCCTCCTCCACAATCTCCTTAGCTGCAAACACCGCCACCATTTGCCCTTCTCTGGGCTGCGTTGCCATCAGTCGTCCCGGTTCGGCGCTTAAGTACAGTCCTGCCTCCAAGCTAAATACACCTGTCACGCAAGCAGCTACATACTCTCCGACGCTATGACCCATCACCGCATCTGGTTCAATGCCCCATGACTGCCACAATTTTACTAATGCATACTCTACGGCAAATAGAGCAGGTTGGGCGTAGGCAGTTTCATCTAAAAGATGAGGCGCTGAGTTTCTTTCCCTTTCCCCTTTCCCCTTTTCCCTTTCCCCTAACTTTGGATACAGTACCTCCAGAAGTGGTCGATCCAAATAAGAGCGTAAGATGCGATCGCAATCGTCTAAGGCAGCACGGAAAATAGGTTGGCTGTTGTAAAGTTCCCATCCCATACCAAGGTATTGCGAACCCTGTCCAGCAAACAAAAATGCAATCTTCGGCCTATTCTCCGGCTGTAGCCGTCCTGTTGTCTGTTTGCTAGTGGCGAATGTCTTCAGTTGGCAGATTAAATGAGGTAAATCGCCTGATGAAATAATGGCATGACGATAGTTAAAATGCGATCGACCGATATTAGTTGTGAAACAGATATCAGGAATGGATGGATCTGCATGATTTTCTAAACTATCCGCATAGCAACTTGCTAGTTCCCGTAACGCTGTCTCAGTTTTTGCCGAAAGCGTCAACAGCGATTTGATATGTGAAGCTACTCCCTGCCCCCCTGCCCCTCCGCCCTCCTCTGCTGCTTCCAATACTACATGAGCATTAGTACCGCCAAAGCCAAAGGAATTAACGCCAGCAAACCGAGGCTTGATATCTATCGGACGATCGATTGTAGGAATCAAGAATGGTGTTGACTTGATGTCAATATGGGGATTGATGGTTTTGAAATGGGGATGAGGGGGAATTTCTCCCTGTTGCAAACAGAGGACAGTTTTGATGAATGCGGCAATTCCACCAGCAGCTTCTAGATTGCCAATATTAGTTTTCACAGAACCAAGTCCGCAGGGTTGGTCAAGGGTTCGCCCCTGTCCTAGTACCCCCAAGATTGCTTGTAGCTCAATGGCATCCCCCATTGGAGTACCCGTACCATGTGCCTCAACATAGTCAATTTCATCGGATGCTACTCTCGCATTTGCCAATGCTTGGCGAATCACTGCTTGTTGAGCCAAGCCATTTGGTGCAGTTAGTCCAACACTGCGGCCGTTGTGATTCACCGCGGTTCCCCGCAGTAAGGCTAGAATGCGATCGCCATCTTTGACTGCATCTGAAAGACGCTTCAAGATAACTATCCCACATCCTTCTCCTCGCACGTAGCCATCGGCTGTAGTATCAAAGCTTTTGCAGCGTCCATCAGATGACATCATGCCAGCCTGAGAAAAGGTAATATTCACCTCCGGTAACAACATAATATTCACACCGCCCACCAATGCGAGATTTGACTCTCGATGCCGCAGACTTTGGCAAGCGGTATGAATAGCAACCAGGGACGACGAACAAGCAGTGTCCATTGTGACGCTAGGGCCTCGCACATCCAAAAAGTAGGACAGCCGATTTGCCGCCATACTATTAGCAATACCAGTGCCGGCTCTCGTGGGAATTGCGGTCATGGCTTTGTAATAATCACAAGTGGCAATTCCCATAAACACGCCAGTCTGAGAACCAGCTAATTGTAAGGGGTCGTATCCGGCGTTTTCTAATGCCTCCCAACTTACTTCTAATAGCAGCCGTTGTTGGGGGTCAATACTAGCTGCTTCGCTCGTGGAAATTCCGAAAAAGGCAGGATCGAATTGATTGATGTTTGCTAAAAAGCCACCCCAACGGGTGTTAGTTTTGTCATAACTACTTAGATCGGGATCGTAGTAAGCATCTACATCCCAGCGATCGCTAGGGACTTCGGCGATCGCATCACCACCATTTTTGCACAACAGCCATAACTCCTCTGGAGAGTTAACTCCTCCAGGAAAGCGGCAACCAATACCGATGACTGCAATGGGTTCAGTGGCAGCATGTTCGAGAGTATTTAGCTTTGCTTGTAGGGCCGATAGCTCCAGCAATGCGCTCTGCATCAATTGTCCATAATCTCTGGTTTCTGAAGGACGACTCATAGCAGTTTTCCCTCTCTGATTGATGCTAGTTTTGCAGCCAGCAAATCTGCAATTTCGTCAAGCGATTGGTCGGGTGATGACAATTTCACTCTTTTTTCTTCTAATAATGATTCTTCGAGTAAGGCTTGTTGCTGGAAACTCTCAGAATTAGAGTTAGCCTCCTGGGCTGATGCTTGTGGATCTAAGAGCGACAACACTTGCGTTTCTAGATAATTTGCCAACGCTGCTACCGTCGGATAATCAAATAGTGTGGTTGGGGAAAGCGAACAGCCTAAACTATTTTGCAATTGCTCTTTCAACTCCGTAGCAGTTAATGAATCCATCCCTAATTCAAAGAAACCTTGCTGCAAGCCGATGGACTGGGGTTGCTTTAAGCCTAAAACTTTGGCTACTAGTGAGCGGACATGAGCTACTAATTCCTCCTGTCGCACTCGTGGAGGCTTGGTTAGTAGCGATTGGAGAAATGTTGATTGTGGCGTGTTGATGGTAGCAGCAATGGGCGATGGAAGATGATTGTGGTTAACTGGGTTATTGCTGCTTATGCTCTGAGCCAGGATGACAACCTGTTGGAATGAATCGCCGATCGCTTCGCAATCAGGCGCAAGATGCACAGCCCCTTGAAACCCACAATCAGACAATAATTCCAGCCAGTCAGTCACTGCTAACAAAGGGTAAAATGGTCGCAACTCGTAGTCTGAGAATTTCCACCACCCTGGCGTTAATCCAAAGACCAAATCTAACCAGCGTCGGGGACTTGTTCCCTCCAGCAACACTAACAATCCTCCTGGTGCTAATAGGCTGCGAACGTGACGTAAGGTTTGCTGTAAATCCTCAGTTGCGTGCAGGACATTTGCTGCCACAATGATGTCGTATTGATGGTTAGTAAATCCCTGAGATTGGGGGTCTTGTTCAATGTCTAAGGATTGATAACGGACAAATGGGTAATCCCGGAATTTCTCTTGAGCCTTGGAAGTAAACCATGTTCCTAAGTCTGTGAAGACATATTCAGTTCGATCTGCTGGGAGATGAGGTAGGAGGTAAGCAGTTGTTCCACCAGTTCCGGCTCCAATTTCCAAAATGCTGACTGTAGTAGTGGAAATCGCGGTTGAAATTGCCTTTTGGACTAGCGCGTTCATTACCTTTGCGCCAGGAGAGTCCTGGTAAAGCTGGGTTAATGCTATCAAATCGCCTTGGGGAAATAGCAACTCCAGTGGGCGAGTTTCACCTTGGAGTACTTGAGCCAGGTGCGAACCGCAACGCTCTAGCAGTGTCAGTTCTGCATTTGCTTGGGGATATTGCGATCGCAACTTATGCAGTTGCACTTGTGGCGTGGGTAACTCCAGTATTCGAGTTACTTCCCACTGATTACCAATTCGCTGAAGCATCCCTTCTTCAACCAGCATTTCCAACAGGCGCAAAGCGAGTTTCTGATGTTGCTCAATGACTCCTAGTTTGGTAAGTTGGGGGATGGAATAGCGATCGCCTAGCTGCAAATTCCACCCCATCTGCCGGAATGCCGCCACCACATAAAGGATACTTAGTGATTCCAAATTACTTAGGGCTTCCCCATAGTGTTTGAGACTTAGTTGAACTGTCAATTCAGCCAACTGGGGTACGAGTAAACGCTTGATTTCTGCTGGCGAGCAGAGCGATTCTCTAGCAGTAACGTCACTAGATGCAGTTTCCATCCAGAAACGCGATCGCTCAAAGGGATAATTAGGCAATATGACCCGACGATGTTGAGAGTCATGATGGAAGCTTACCCAATCGATGGATATTCCAGACTCGTACAAAGTTGCCAAACTGGACAACATCTGCTGTGAATTCGATTCCTTTTTGAGGCTGGGAAGCCAGATATTCTCCCTATTGGGTAAGCACTGGCGACCCATTCCCAATAAAATCGGTTGCGGCCCTACTTCCAAATACACTAACGCTCCTAATTCTGCTATAGTTGCCATCCCATCAGCAAACCGGACTGGCTGCATCACATGTTTTACCCAATATTCAGGCGTGGCGATCTCTGCTTTTGCTAGTTGACCTGTGAGATTAGAAATAAAGCGAATATCGGGGTTTGGCGGACAGTAGTTTACTTGCTGGACAATTTGCCCAAACTCCGCCAGCATGGGTTGCATCAATGGCGAATGAAAAGCATGGGAAACCTCAAGTGGTTTTGTCTTCATTCCCTTTGCTTCTAATCTGGCCACAGCCGATGTGATAGATTGAGATCCACCTGAGATGATCAGATGTGCGCCATTCATTGCTGCGATCGCCAAATCTGAATACTCATCAATAATGCTCGATACTTCTTGCGACTGGGCAAAAACCGCTACCATTGCTCCCACAGACGGTAATGCTTGCATCAGTCTTCCCCGTGCGGCAATCAACTTCAGCCCATCTTCCAGACTGAACACTCCTGCTACACAAGCAGCAACATACTCACCGATACTGTGTCCCATCACCACACTCGGTTTGATTCCCCAAGACTGCCATAGCTCAGACAATGCATATTCCAGAGCAAATAAAGCAGGTTGAGTATAAGCAGTTTCGTGAATAGAGGCTTGAGTTGTATTGTCTAACTCACTCGTAGGATATAGAACCTCTAACAGAGACTGGTTCAAGTATGGCTGTAAGATTTCAGCACAGCGTTCTATGGCTTGCCGGAAAACGGGTTGCGTGTTGTAAAGTTCCCGCCCCATACCGATATATTGCGAACCTTGCCCAGTGAACAGGAAAGCAACTCCCTGACAACGATCGCCTATTCTGGAAGGCGGTGAATTATAAATGAACGCTGCGAGTTCCTCGCAAAATTCCTCAGAGGATTCTGCAACCAGAGCTAGCCGATGGTCAAAATGCGATCGCCCCACATTGCTCGTATAACAAATATCCCCCAGAGATACTTCTGAATGAAACTCCACAAACGCCACATACCGCCGAGCTAATTCCCGTAACGCTATTTCACTTTTTGCCGAAAGCGTCAACAGCGATTTGACGTGTGAAACTGCTCCCCCTGCTTCCCCTGCTCCCCCTGCCCCCCTACTCTCTTCCGGCGCTTCCTCCAGAACAACATGGGCATTCGTACCGCCGAAGCCAAAGGAACTTACTCCTGCAAAACGTTGCTCTCCAACACCAGACCACTTCTGAGTCTCGCGGGGAATTGAAAAAGGCGTGTCTTGGATGAAAATCTTCGGATTTAGCTCCTTGAGATGAAGCGTACCGGGAATCTCTTGATGTTGCAAAGCCAGTACAACTTTAATTAACCCTGCAATTCCCGCCGCTGATTCTAAATGACCGATATTAGTCTTCACCGAACCGATCGCACAAGGTTGCTTTGGAGAACGACCTGACATCAACACTGATTGTAAGGAATTAACTTCAATCGGGTCGCCCAAGGCTGTACCTGTCCCGTGAGCCTCAACATAGCTAATCGCTGCGGGTGCGACTCCAGCATTCACAAGCGCCTGATTGATAACGGCTTGTTGGGCAATTCCTCTAGGAGCAGTCAACCCATTGCTGTGACCATCCTGATTGACTGCCGATCCGCGAATCAGCGCCAGGATATTATCCCCATCTTTGATAGCATCAGTAAAACGCTTCAGCACTACGATTCCACAACCTTCTCCCCGGACATAACCATCTGCATCCGCATCAAAGGTTTTACAGCGACCATCTCCTGACATGAATCTTGCTTGGGAGAGGGCGATTGTCATTTGGGGGGTGAGAATTAAATTAACACCACCTGCCAAAGCCAAGTCACATTCCCCTAACCGTAAACTCTGGCAAGCCTGGTGAACTGCAACCAGAGATGAAGAACAGGCAGTATCGACTGCCCAACTGGGGCCGTGCCAATCGAACTGATAGGATAGGCGGTTAGCGGCAATGCTCAGAGCGTTGCCTGTGCTGGCATAGACATCAATATCAGACAACCGATCGAACTGGAATCGAGCATAGTCATTGGTACTGATGCCGATAAATACACCACTGTTGCTTCCTGTCAAGCGATCGCTTGCTAATCCAGCATTTTCTAACGCCTGCCAGCTCACTTCTAATAACAGCCTTTGCTGCGGATCGATCCGCTCGGCTTCACGAGGAGAAATGCAAAAAAACTGGGGGTCGAATTGGTCAACTTGCTCGATAAATCCACCCCAACGAGTACTCATTTTCCCTGGTTGGGCGGGGATGGGGTTGTAGAAAAGATGAGAATCCCAACGATTGGCGGGAATTTGCTCAATGGCACTTTTACCATTTCGTAGTAATTGCCAAAAGGCTTCTGGATTATTAGCTCCGGGAAAGCGGCAGTCAAGACCAATAATCGCGATCGCCTCGACGGATTTAAGATTACGTGTAGGTTCTGGAGATTTTCGCCGTTGGGATAAAGTTTCTGTGAGATAGGCTGATAAAGTTGCGATCGTCGGGTAATCGTAAGCCAAAGTAGGCAACAACTGACAACCTAACCAATCCTCTAAATCTGCCGACAGGCTGACTGCGGCAATAGAATCTAATCCGTAGTAAGCAAACGATTCACCCGAATCTATTGAATGCGGTGCAATATTTTGTCGTTGAGCAATCTTATTTACCAACCAGTTTTGAATTTCCGCCGCTCCCTTGTCTCCTGACTTGCGACTTCTCAATTCTCCCTGCTCCCCTGCTTCCCCTGCTCCCCCTGCCCCCCTGCTCCTCTGCCCCCCTGCTCCCCTGCTCCCCCGCTCCCCTGCCTTCCTCCACTGTCCCACCACATCCAAAGTCCCCGCCAAAAATCCTGCGCGGGTGGCATAGCGCTGAATCTTCCCACTGGAAGTCTTGGGGATACTGACTGGCTTCAACAGCAAGACGGCATAAAGTTCTAACTCGTGCTGTGTTGTGACTGCTTGTCGGATGGAGCCAATTACCTCACTTGCATCAAGCTTCCGCACAGCAGTTCGCTCGACTTCACACACCACAACCAGTTGTTCTTCACCGTCTACCTCGATAGAAAATGCGGCTACTCCCTGCGATCCCAAAGCCGAATGACTATTTGTAACTGTGAGTTCAATGTCTTGAGGATAAAAGTTGTGTCCTCGAATAATAATTAAATCCTTAAGTCGTCCGGTGATAAATAGCTCGTCATTTTGCAAAAAGCCTAAGTCTCCCGTGCGGAGAAACGGCCCTTCCCCTGTATCTGCTAAATAAGCTGCAAATGTATGTTTTGTTTCCTCAGGTTGCTGCCAATAGCCTTGGGCGATACTTGCTCCTGCGACCCAAATTTCGCCAACTTCATCCGGTAAACATCGCGTCAACAATTCAGGATGAACGATCGCTATTTGTGTATCGCCTTGCCTGTGATTGCCACATCCAACCAAAAGCCGCACATTGGGATGGTCTGCTGTTGCTGGCACTACTCGATTTTGTGCCAGCGCGGTTGCCTCAACCTTGCTAATAATTGGCTTGGCTTGTGTTTGCACGGCAGTTACTTTCAGTGTTGCCTCAGCTAGTCCGTAACCCGGACAAAAAGCAGTTGCTTGAAACCCACAACAAGCAAATGCTTTGGCAAACCGTTCTAACGTTTCTGCTTTGACTGGTTCAGCAGCATTTAAAGCCATCTGCCAACGACTGAGATTCAGGCTGGCACGTTGTTCTGGGGTAATTTTACGGATACACAGATCGTAGGCGAAGTTTGGCGCACTAGTATGTGTTGCTTGATAGTGAGAAATAGCTTGGAGCCAGCGAATTGGACGCGCAATAAAGGCTACAGGTGGCATGATGTAACAAGGAAATCCCTTGTACAAGGGTTGGAGTACTCCATAAATCAGCCCCATATCGTGAAAGAATGGAATCCACGTCACCATCACGCTATCAGATGTGTGTTCCCAGCCGCGATCCAGATAGGCTAAATTGTGCAGCAGATTGCTGTGGCTGACCATCACCCCTTTGGGCGTTCCCGTAGAACCGGAGGTGTATTGCAGAAACGCTAAAGTATTTCCATCAATATTAGGTGCTTTCCATTCGTGTGCGATAGCCTCAGAAATCCCATCGCTGGCTAAGAGTTTTAGAGATGCTAGTTCTGGATTGTCTGCAAAGTAGTTCTTAACGATCGGCAATAGTGCTGTTGTTGTCAGGATGGCAGTTGCTTGGGCGTCGGAAACGATCGCACCCAACCTAGCAATCGACTGATTTTGCCGAGGCGGATAAGCAGGAATTGCGATTGTACCAGCATATAAGCAGCCGAAAAAGGCAGCAATAAATTCTAAACCAGGTGGGTAGAGCAGGAGTACGCGATCGCCTGGACTTGCAAATATTTGCAAATAGGTAGCGATCGCTCTTGCCTGTTTATCCAATGCTCCATACGTGAGTCTACTTCCCTCAGATTCACCATCTACCAAAAAGGTATAGCCTAGCGTCTGAGGTTGGTGAATAGCTCTGTAGCGCAATACGTCTACTAGCGTCTCACTAGTATGTTGTTTTTCCATGCATGGCTACTCCTAAAAGCTGGAAATTGTTCAGAACGCTAATCTCTAGCACATTGACAAGCAAAGCCAACATCTGCGAGTAAATGAAGGTATTGAAGATTTATCAGACTGATGAAGCCATCAGTTTGATAAATTTTAGTGTTCTCCAAAAAATCTTGGTGTTCTCCGAAAAAATCTTGGTGTTCTCCGAAAAAATCTTGGTGTTCTCCGAGAAAATCTTGGTATTGTTTAGAATACCAAGATTTCACTCCTCATGCACAAATTTTATAGATTCTCAACTATTTAAGGGATGACTTTTATATCAAAATAACTTAATAGTTAGCGCGGGAGACTTGTGGAATTTCTATCTAATTAGCAGATGCATTCAATCAGTTAAGAGATTGCCATGCTGAATCTTACCCCTATAATAAAGCGACAGGTCTATTTATGATCCAACAATCTTATGAAGAGAATGGCATAGCAGAGAATCAACAGCTAATTGAGGAACTGAAAGCCCTGCGGCGAGAGGTAGCTGAATTAAAAACAGAAAAAGCTGCTTTCCAAGCTCAAAAAAAGCTGCTGGAGCATTCAGTAGCAACAATCATCCGCGCTTCACCAGAAGAAGAGATGTTGAAAGCTACTTTACAAGACACGTTAGATGTTTGTAGTCAGCTTACTGGTGCCCAAAAAGGCAGTCTGTTTTTACTCGATCGCCAGGGTGCTGTCACCGATAGTATCCTCACGCAAAGGGAGACAGCACTAGCGGAGCGCGATCGCCTGATTGGTTGTGTTTTAGCACAGGGGCTTGCTGGTTGGGTATACAGACAGCGCCAGATCGGATTGATCGTAGACACAGAAACCGACGATCGTTGGTTGCAGTTGCCCAATCAGCCTTACACTGTACGTTCAGCATTAGCTGTTCCCATTCTCAGGAATGAAGAAATCTTAGGTATTCTTACCTTACTACACCAAGAACCGGGGCACTTTAGCCTAGAAATTGCCCATCTAATGCAGCTCACTGCTGACCAAATCGCTATAGTTTTAGAAAATGCCCAGCTTTATGGGAAAATTGAAACCTATTCCAAAGCGCTCAACTACGAATTAGAAAAAGGGCGGCAAATTCAGAGAGATTTTCTACCCAACGAAATCCCACAGCTACCTAATTTAGAGATTGCCACGTTTTTCTCTCCTGCGCGTCAAGTTGCTGGCGACTTCTACGACGTTTTTATGCTACCTGGCGACTACTTGGGGCTAGTTATTGCTGATGTCGCCGACAAAGGTGTAGGCGCTGCGTTATTTATGGCTTTGTTTCGGAGCTTAATCCGTATTTTTTCTGGACAAATTAGTTTGGGTGGACTCTCTATTATTGCCAATGAGGCGGAATTATCGATTTTGCTTGAGTCAGAGATGGCAACCAATTTATACCAAATTAACCCCCTGAAAGCGGTAGCACTCACGAATAATTACATCGCCCAACAGCACGCCCAGATGAGTATGTTTGCCACGCTGTTTTTTGGCGTGCTAGATCCGGCAACTGGCATTCTCACCTACATCAATGGTGGACACGAAACTCTGTTTGTTGTTGGTGAGACTGGTATCAAAGCCAGTCTCAACTCAACTGGGCCAGCAGTAGGGATGATGCCTAATATGAAATTTAAAATTCAACAAGTACAGTTGGAACCAGGCGATATCTTAATTGGCTATACCGATGGAGTAACTGAGGCACGCAGCCCCAGCGGTAAGTTTTTTACTGAAAAGCGACTGCGATCGCTCCTAGATCGATCTGCGCTTTTGCCATCTTCCCTGCTAGAGCGCATTACAACTGATTTGTTCGCTCACATCAGCAGCGCACCTCAGTTTGATGACATCACAATGCTGATTGTGCAGAGAAAGGCACAAGACTAAAATTTCATCCTTTCACTCACCCCCAATCCGTAAAATATGGAACCTTTAACTGTGCCTGGAACACTAGACTCTTTAAAGGCGATCGCAGAATATGTGATGGCAGCAGCAATGGTAGCAGGTTTGAATAAAAAAACCTCCTATAGACTGCGTTTGGCGGTCGATGAAATCGCTACAAACATCATTAATTACGGCTATAAGGAAGCAAATCGCGAAGGCATATTGATTTTAAAAGCCGATCTTGACGATCGCTCCTTAACCATTGCGATTAAAGATACTGGTGTTCCCTTCAATCCTACTCAAAAGTTAACTCCAGATGATTTGAACAAGTCGCTACAGGAAAGACAAATTGGTGGTTTGGGAGTTTATCTAGCTCTTAACAGCGTAGATCGGTTTATTTACAAACAAGACGGAAACCAAAATTGTAATATTTTAATTGTCAATCGTGACGACGGATTGGGAACCAGTTAAGTAAGTTCGCAGGAATATTAATTATAAAAAAAAAGAATAATGAACTTAACAGGATACAAGGGACTTCCAAGAAATAAATTATCCATTTTGTGGTGTGGGCAACATGAGCGCCCTAAATCTGGGACGGGTGGGGACACCCATCCCACAAGAAAATTTGGGGTGTTTTTTTTATTTGAAAGTTCCCAACAACAAGAGTTACAAGTTAATTTATTTTTATTTACATAGTTTTGTTTTTCGACACCGTTGCACTTCAAACCGAGTGAATTTTATCCAAAAATCTTCCTAAAACTTGCTAGCAAATATTTACAAAGCTTTAAGTTCAATCCTTCCAGATTCTCTTTTAACGTCACTTGTTACAAAAGGTCACAAAGTTAATGACTACGAAAAAATTTCATGTATTCTCAATATTCACAAGGTCGCGACCTTGGACAGCAAATATCTCAAAAACAGCCAAAAAACGTATATATAGCAGTTACCAGATAGGTTAGGACATCAACCGATTGTCAAACCTCGACACCAAGGACTTTTATGCCTGTTGCTTATTAGCTGTTGCCTGTTATATAAAACTACCCAATAGGGTTGCTTGTAGAAGTAAAGACATCCCGCAACAGCAAACGTGTCTAAGTTAGTTTGGAGCTTATGAATGTTGGAGAAAATTAGTACCCTCAATGGTTTTCAGGCAAACTTAGCAGACCAAGCAGCCCTGCAAGCAGCACTGGAAACTGCACTCCTGACCCATCCAGAAATTGAAGAGTGTCGGGTATTAATCCGAGAAACAGAAACCGCAGATATGTGGTTAGTTGCCTACATAGTTGCATCGGCAAAATGTTCGTTGGCACAACTAAATGCATATTTGCAGGTTGATTTGCCAAACACTATCCTGCCTCAATCCTACGTTTGGTTATCCAGATTGCCGCTCACCAGCGAGGGACTAATTGACGATCGCCGTCTAACTGATTTGGTGGCGATCGATATCGATTTGGTACAGCGATGGGAGTCGTCTTTGCGATCGCTCCCCTCCATTAACCAAGTCGCAGTTATCGTACAAGACCAGACGAAACAACTACCACCATTACACGTTTGGGATTTGCTAGGGAAT
The DNA here is from genome assembly GCF_963920915.1 of Nostoc sp. PCC 9305. Classification (NCBI taxonomy): domain Bacteria; kingdom Bacillati; phylum Cyanobacteriota; class Cyanophyceae; order Nostocales; family Nostocaceae; genus Nostoc; species Nostoc sp. PCC 9305. The sequence goes on along the minus strand of NZ_CAWUDN010000017.1, from coordinate 31,892 downwards.
CCACAAGCAACAAAACTCAATTTTCAATTAGAGGATTCTGGGCAAAAACTAGAATTAGATGGCGTAAATCAACAATTTGAGCCTTCACAATTTCAGATTTCTCACCCGAAAGCCAAAGCAATTAGTCATGGCGAACCTCTACAAATTGAAACAGGCGCGATCGCTAACTTAGTGGAACTCCTCCAAAGGGCAGCGTTACAAAGCTCAAAAGGAATTACTTACATCCAACCCGATGATACTTACCAAAACCAATCCTACAAAGATTTATTAGACGCAGCTCAACGGATTTTGGCGGGTTTAAGAAAGTTAGGGCTTGTACCTCAAGATAGAATCCTCTTTCAATTTGACCAACCTCAAGATTTCATTCCTGCCTTCTGGGGCTGTATTTTGGGCGGATTTATCCCAATTCCTTTATCCGTTCCTCAGAGTTACGATCGCTCTGATGGTTTCGTTAATAAATTAGCTCAAATCTGGCAAAGACTAGAACCCAGTTTGGTGCTGACTAGCGAGCGATTAGCATCTGAACTGAGACGTTCCTTGGCAGATTTACCAGTTGAAGAGAATTTGGCGATCGCTACCCTCAATGAGTTGCAATCTCACCATCCCGATCCTAACTGGTATGTTGCTGCTTTAGATGATTTGGCAGTACTGTTTCTCACTTCGGGCAGTACAGGTACGCCGAAAGCAGTTATGCAAAGCCATCGCAGTCTCATCTGTCGTTCGGCTGCGAGTGTCCAGATGAATGGGTTAACTCAAGAAGATGTTTCCTTAAACTGGATGCCACTCGATCACGTTGCCGGATTAATATATTTCCATATTCGGGATGTGTATGTGGGTTGTCAACAAATTCATGCCGTCACCGATTGGGTGTTGCAACAACCCCTGAAATGGCTTGATTGGATGTCTGATTATCGCGTGAGTGTTACCTTTGCACCGAATTTTGCCTATGGGCTAATCAACGCCGCCGCAGCAGAACTTTCTCAGGGGCATTGGGATTTGTCATCAGTGCGATACATCTTTAACGGAGCAGAAGCCATTGTCGGCAAAACTGCAAGAAGATTTCTAGAATTGCTGACAGCGCACGGACTCCCGACTACGGCAATACATCCAGCTTGGGGAATGGCTGAAACTTGTTCGGGAGTGACTTACTCTCACAACTTTTCTGGAGAATCAACCACGGATGAAGATGCTTTCGTAGAAGTTGGAGCGCCAATTCCCGGATTTTCTCTGCGGATAGTTGATGCTCAAGACCAGCTCGTTGAGGAAGAAGCTATCGGACGACTGCAAGTCAAAGGATTGACAGTAACATCAGGTTATTTTGGTCAACCGGAACTGAATTCAGAGGTTTTTACAGAAGATGGCTGGTTCAAGACGGGAGATTTAGCTTTTTTACGACAAGGACGTTTAACAATTACAGGCAGAGAGAAAGACGTTATTATCATCAATGGACTGAATTACTATAGTCATGAAATTGAAGCAGTTGTTGAAGAAATTGAAAGTGTAGTTGTTTCTTACACTGCCGCAGTGGCCGTACATGATGGAGAAACTTCAGAACAACTAGCTATCTTCTTCCATGCAGGTGACGCGAATGAAATGCAAATTTCAACGTTGATGCAAACCATTCGCCAAAAAATTGTCCAACGTTGTGGGATCAATCCCAGCTATGTGATTCCAGTTGAGAAAGCTGTGATTCCGAAAACGGCCATTGGCAAGATCCAGCGATCGCAACTGGTTAAACGCTTTGAATCAGGTGAATTTAAACCTATCCTCCGTCAGTTTGATATCCTCAGTGGTAATACCAACACAATACCTGACTGGTTTTATCGCCGAATTTGGTGTGTTAAGCAGTTAAGTCACAAACATCGGGAGCTAGTTAAACTTCCGACTCAGAAATTCCTTGTATTTCTCGATGGTTTAGGTTTAGGAAATTACCTGTGTACAGAACTCGAACGCCATAACCAATCTTATATCTGCGTTGCAGCAGGTACGGATTTTATCAAATCTGAGCGGGGCGATCGCTTTACCATCAATCCCGAAGATCCCGATCACTATCGGCAGTTGCTAGAGTCTTTGGCATCGGATATTCCCACTCAGATTTTGCATTTGTGGACATATAACGAGTTTATCGGTCAAGTTTCTAGTCTAGAGGAACTAGAAGATGCCCAATACTTAGGGTTATATAGTATTCTATTTTTAGTGCAAGCCTTAGCAAATGCCAAGGAAAAACACCAACTACTAGATATAGACATTCAGTTACAAGTCATTTCTAACAACGTCCAGTTAACTAGCAGCGATGATGCGATCGCTTATGAAAAATCTACACTTATTGGATTACTAAAAACAATTCCTTTAGAACTATCTTGGTTGCACTGTCGCCACATTGACTTGGAAGTTGGGTTACTGGAAACAAATGCCAATTATGTTTTCAAAGAACTAAATATTACCAAGGGTGATAGTGAAATTGCTTATCGTCAAGGTCAACGGCTAGTCTCGTCACTTGCCAAAGTCGATATGCTTGCTAGTCCAATCCAGGAAATACCAATTAAACCAGGTCAAACCTATCTGGTAACAGGCGGATTGGGTGGAATTGGGACTTCAGTTTGCCAATATTTACTTCAGCAATATGGTGTGCGATTGCTAATTGTTGGCAGAACAAACTTGCCACCAGAAACAGAATGGTCGCAGCATCTCGACCAGAATACAGCGATCGCCAAACGATTGAAAAATTATCAATCTCTCTTGGCAATAAATAGTGATTTCTTATACAAAGCTGTTGATATCTGCGATCTAACTTGCTTGCAGCAGGCTCTCACTGAAGCAGAGTTGAGATGGAATCAACCCTTGGCAGGAATTATTCATCTCGCAGGTGAAGGCGATCTCAAACACCACTGGACGGTGATGGAAAATCACTGGATAGCTGTGGCTACACTAGAAAGCTTTCGTACCATGCTGCGCCCAAAAGTTCAGGGCACTTGGACACTTTTTCAACTGATTCAGAATCGACCAGATGCCGTTTTCATCGGCTTTTCTTCTGTAAATAGTGTGTTTGGGGGAGCAACCTTTAGTGCCTATGCTGCTGCCAACAGTTTTTTAGATGGTTGTTGTCAGTATCAGCAATACCATTACCATCCTGATACTTACTGCTTGAACTGGAGCCAGTGGGATGATGTTGGTATGAGCGAGGGCAACCCCATCCACAGCCGGGAAGCAGCTCATCGCTTGGGCTATCAGAGTATTACTCAAGAACAGGGTTGGCGTTCCTTACTGGCAGGTTTATCGCGTCATCAACCGCAGCTAATTGTCGGTTTAGATGGCAGTAATCCTCATATTCGTCGATATCTGAAGACAGAAGCCGATAACATCGAGAAATTAACCGCTTATATTACCACTGTGGATGGTGCAGAGGTATATGAGCAAACTTTGAGAGTTAGCGATCGCTTTGGGACTCCTAGCCATTGCGAAATTGTACAGCTTGCAAAAATGCCCTTAACACAAACGGGTACGATAGACATTGCCAAAATTATTGGCAGCAATCAAAGGCACAACCAACCTTGGCAAGTCGTTTTGCCCCAAACTGACATTCAACGCCAGATAGCTCAAATATGGCAAGACATACTGGGCATTTCTTCGGTGAGTATCGATCGCAACTTTTTTGAATTAGGTGGCAGTTCGCTCACCTTGGTTCGGGTTCACGATCGGTTACAAAAACAATTTGGGCAACATCTGTCACTGATTGACTTGTTCCAATATCCAACTATTCAGACGCTAGCAGAGTTCCTGAATCAACCTCAAATCCCATTGCCGGAGCGATCGCAATTATCGTCATCCCATCGCTTGGGTGAAATGAAAAGTACCCAGCAATTAGAAATTGCCATCATTGGCATGTCCGGGCGTTTTCCAGGAGCCAAAACACTCGATGAATTCTGGCAAAACTGCTGTAATGGCGTGGAATCGATTTCATTTTTCAGTGATGAAGAACTGGAGTTAGCTGGAATCGATCCCTCATCCTTTAATGATGCCAATTATGTGAAAGCTAGCGGTATCTTATCTGACATTGATTTATTTGATGCCGCATTTTTCGATATCTCTCCCAAAGAAGCCCAAATCATCGACCCGCAGCATCGCCTGTTCCTAGAGTGTGCTTGGGAAACACTCGAAAATGCTGGTTACGATCCTGCAACTTATACAGGATTAATCGGGGTTTATGCAGGCATGGGGATGAATCTTTATGCAGGTCGAACCTACTGGAATCACAATCTTTACCCAAATCGGGAGCGACTAGAATACGTTGATGACTCGCAACTAGCGATCGCTAATGGTGCAGATTTTCTTCCCACACGGGTTTCATACAAACTCAACTTGCAAGGGCCCAGCGTCAACGTGCAAACTGCTTGCTCAACTTCCTTAGTTGCCGTCCATCAAGCGTGTCGGAGTTTGATTCAGAGAGAATGCGATATGGCTCTGGCTGGTGCTGCGGCGATCGCCGTACCCCAAAAATCTGGTTATCAGTATCAGCCAGGGATGATTCTATCACCCGACGGTCACTGCCGAGCATTTGACGCTAACTCCCAAGGAACTGTTGGCGGCAATGGCGTTGGCATTGTGATGTTGAAACGATTGGCAGATGCGATCGCCGATGGAGATAATATTTACGCCGTCATTAAGGGTTCTGCGATTAATAACGATGGCTCCCAAAAAATCAGCTATACGGCTCCCAGCGTTCAGAGACAGGCAGCAATGATTGCCCAAGCGCAAGCGATCGCAGATATTAATCCAGAAACTATTACTTACATCGAAACCCACGGAACCGGAACGACTCTCGGCGATCCGATTGAAATTGCAGCCTTAACTCAAGCTTTTCGTGCCAAAACACAGAAGCAGCAATTTTGCGCCGTTGGTTCTGTGAAGACTAACATCGGACATTTAGATACAGCTTCAGGCATAGCAGGATTGATTAAAACAGTTTTGGCACTCAAACACCGATTGCTACCGCCTAGCCTAAATTTTAAACATCCCAATCCCAAGATTGATTTTGCTAACAGTCCATTTTATGTAAATACAACTCTATCAGACTGGCAAACAGACCAAACGCCTCGGCGGGCTGGCGTAACTTCCTTGGGTGTTGGCGGTACGAATGTCCATGTCATTTTGGAGGAAGCGCCGGAGGGGAGTAGGGGGGCAGGGGAGCAGGGGGGCAGAGGAGTAAATTTCCACCTCAAATCGCTGTTGACGGTTTCGGCAAAAACTGAGACAGCGTTACGGGAATTAGCTCGGCGGTATGTGGGGTTTTTGGAGTCTCATTCAGAAGTATCTTTGAGGGATATTTGTTATACGAGTAATGTGGGGCGATCGCATTTTGATTATCGGCTGGCCTTGGTTGCCGATTCACCCGCACAACTCAAACATCAACTCACAACATTTATTGCCGAAAATCCGCGCGATCGCTCTCAGGCTTCAGGGGTAGCTTTCTTGTTCACCGGACAAGGTTCGCAGTATATCGGCATGGGACGAGAACTTTACGAAACCCAACCTGTTTTTCGGCAAGCCCTCGAACGCTGTGCTGAAATCCTGGACTCATTATTAGAGCAACCATTGCTAGAAGTGCTGTATCCATTATGGGAAAGGGAAAAGGGGAAAGGGGAAAGGGAAAAAAATTTAGCGCGTCATATTCTGGATGAGACTGGCTATACCCAACCTGCCTTATTTGCTCTGGAATATGCATTGTCTGAGCTATGGCAATCTTGGGGTATCAAGCCGAGTGTTGTTATGGGTCATAGTGTGGGCGAATATGTTGCTGCAACTGTTGCAGGTGTATTCAGTCTGGAAGATGGATTGAAACTCATCGCCGCACGGGGTAAATTGATGCAAGCACTACCGCAGACAGGGACGATGGTAGCGGTATTTACGGATTTGGCACAAGTCTGTGCAGCGATCGATTCATTGCCGGAGGTGGCGATAGCTGCGATCAACGCACCAAGGCAAATCGCGATTTCTGGTGCAGCTGCGGCGATCGCATCGGCTGTGGCTATCTTAGAAGCCAGAGGAGTGCAAACAAAGCCACTGAAGGTTTCCCATGCTTTTCATTCGCCGTTGATGCAACCAATGGTGGCAGAGTTTGGGCAGATTGCCCAGCAAGTGAGCTACCGTACACCAAATCCGAATATTCGCTTTATTTCCAATATCACAGGGCAATTGGCAGGAGTGGAGATTAGCACACCTGAATATTGGGTGCAACATATTTTGCAGCCAGTGCAATTTGCTAACAGTATTGTCAGCCTTTCAGCGTTAGGAAATTTGGCTTGTTTGGAAGTGGGGCCACACCCAATTTTAGTAAGCATGGGTCGTCAGTGTATCCCAGAATCGGGACATCTGTGGCTGGCAAGTCTCAAATCCCAAGAATCAGATTGGCAGCAGATGTTGGGCAGTTTAGCGGCGTTTTATGAGCAGGGAATATCGGTGAATTGGTCGGAGTTTCATCGGGGATCTGAGCATCGGCGCGTCGTGTTGCCGAATTATCCCTTTGAGCGATCGCGTTTTTGGGTTGAACCAAACAAAGACAGCAGCCAAAAAAATGTTCAACTCTCCTCTGCAAATCTTAAATCTTCTCATCCTCTGCTCGGTTCTAGATTGCACTTGGCAGACTCGAAAGAGATTCGTTTCCAGACGCAAATCAATTCTCATTTCCCCGCTTTTTTAGCCGATCATCGCGTTTACGGAAAAGTAATCGTGCCAGGAACGGCCTATCTAGAGATGGTTTTAGGGGCAGCAGCGAAGGTTTTGAAATCCAAAAATTTAATTTTAGAAAATGTCCTATATAAACGGGCATTGATTATATCAGAAAATGAAGTTAAAACACTCCAGCTTATTCTTCACCCAACGGAACAACAGGGATATTCCTTTGAAATTTTTAGTTGTGAACTAGATGAGGAAGACTCTTCACCTTTTTGGATGCTGCATGTTTCTGGAAATGTTACCGCATCCAATCTCAAACCATCGATGGAACTCTCTGCAACGCACTGGCTCCCCAAGAATGTAGCTTCCCACAGCCAAGCCGAACATTATCAACAGTTTCTTCAACGGGGGGTTGATTATGGTGCTAGTTTTCGGGGAGTTAAACAGTTGTGGTTGGATTCAGAAGTAGTGACAGGGGAAATTGAGTTACCCCAAACATGCGTTTTAGAAACAGATACCTATCAGTTTCATCCAGCATTCTTGGATGCCTGTTTTCAAGTTTTGCAAGCTACGTTCCCACAAGATGGTAGCAAAGAGGCTTATGTGCCGATCGCCATCAAGCGATTGCAAGTTTGCGATCGCCCCAGCAACCGACTATGGAGTTTTGCCAAATTACATCCTAGCCAAAACAGTAACAAAACACTCTTAAGCGATTTGCAATTAGTTACAGATAATGGTGAGATTCTAGCGGTTGTTGAAGGTCTGCAACTTCAAAGGGTTGTTTCGGCTACATTGACCTCTCCTCAAGTTCCGCCAGATTGGTTGTATCAAATCGAGTGGCGACCTCAAGCCCGAATGGGGCGATCGCTCTCACCGGATTACCTGCTCAATCCCAAGGACATCAGCCAAAACCTGATTCCTCAATTGGCTGAACTCCTAACAACAACCTCATCAAACGACGAATTTTTACCCCAACTCGAAGCCCTCAGCTTGTCTTATGTAATCAGTGCTTTGCAACAACTAGGATGGAACTTTCAACTCGGATTGCAGTTCTCCTTTACAGAAATAGCAGAACAGTTGGGGGTGATTAGCCAGTATCACCAACTGCTACATCGGTTTCTGGATATTTTGACTGAAGCAGGGTGGCTCAGACCTCTTGATTGTGCCAACGGCAGGCATCACTGGGAAGTAATTAGCGCCCTCGATCGCCAAACGCCGCAACCACACCGACTGTTAGTCCAATTCCCTACCGGAGATACTGAGATCGCCCTAGTAGAACGCTGTGGTGCTAGCTTACCAGAGGTACTTCAGGGAAAACTTGATCCGCTACAATTACTATTTCCCGATGGTGATTTCACCCTGCTGACGCAACTGTATCAAGATGCCCCAGCTGCTAGAGTGATGAATACATTGGTGCAAAAGGCAGTTTCCGCAGCACTGCTGCGAGTACCACAGGGAAGCAAGATCCGCTTGCTAGAAATTGGGGCGGGAACTGGCAGCACAACCGCTTACATTCTGCCGCAATTGAATAATTACCAAGCTGAATACACCTTTACAGACATTTCACCTCTGTTTGCAGCCAAAGCACGGGAGAAGTTTCGGGATTACCCATTTGTCCGCTATCAGGCTTTAGATATCAGCCAAGATCCAGCGAATCAAGGCTTGGAAGGCCAAAAATATGACGTGATTCTGGCAGCAAATGTGTTACATGCTACACCAGATTTACAACAAACATTGGCCCATGTCCACAGCTTATTAGCACCAGGCGGAATTCTGGTGCTGTTAGAAGTCACCGATCGCCATTGTTGGCTAGATTTGAGCTTTGGCTTGACCCCAGGTTGGTGGTTGTTTGCCGATCGCTGGTTGCGACCGAATTACCCGCTTTTAAGTAGTGCCGAGTGGCAAGATGTGTTGCAAGCTAATGGATTTACGTCGGCGGTGGCGATCGCACCGAAAAATCAAGTCATCGGTTCCCTGGCTCAGGCTGTGATTGTTGCCCAAAAAGGAACCGACCACATACAACAAAACTGGCTAATTTTAGCAGATAGTCAAGGTATCAGTCAGAAACTTGCTCGACAGTTTCAAGAACGAGGAGATACCTGTACTCTAGTTTTTCCCGGACAGGAATACGAACTGTTGAATGAGTTCGAGTTCAGAATTAATCCTCAGAAACCGGAAGATTTTCAGCAGTTGGTTTTGCACATACTTAGCAAGCGATCGCGTCTCTCAGGGGTGGTACATTTGTGGAGCCTGGAGACTGGAGAAACTGCACCAACCTTAACCGTCGAAGATTTGCAAGCAGCAACCCATATTGGCTGTGGCAGTACTCTGTACTTGCTGCAAGCGCTAGTTAAAAAGATGGGTATAACGCCACCTCAGTTATGGGTAATAACTAGAGGAGCAGTTGCCGATGGAGCTGGATTAGTTCAATCGCCCCTATGGGGAATGGGGAAGGCAATCGTCAAAGAACACCCAGAATTACAGCTGCGTTTGATAGATTTAGACCTCCAAGAAAATTATCGGCTAAGTCAAAATCCCCTTGATGCATTATTTACAGAGTTGACATCACCAGATGAAGAAAATCAAATTGCATTCCGTAATGGGATGCGTCAGGTGGCAAGACTGGTTCCTTACCGTGGAAAACAAAATCCCAATCAAGCAGATATCCCCATCCGTCCAGATAGTACCTACTTAATTACTGGTGGATTAGGGGGACTGGGACTGCTAATTGCCCATTGGTTAGTAGAACGTGGGGCAAAGCACTTAGTTCTCATGGGACGCAGGGGGACAAACGAACAGAGCGATCGCCAGATTCAGCAACTTCAGGCACAAGGTGTATCGGTGATGGTAATGCAAGCTGATGTGTCTGTACAGTCACAAGTGGCGGAGGTATTGGCAGAAATTGGCCGCAGCCACCCACCTCTACACGGTATTATCCATGCAGCCGGAGTTTTGGATGACGGTGTTTTACTCCAGCAAACTTGGGAGCGCTTTCAGCGAGTCATGGCACCGAAAGTAGAAGGGGCCTGGAATCTGCACGCATTAACCCAAGCCTTACCGCTCGATTTCTTCATCTTGTTTTCTTCTGCTGCTTCTGTTTTGGGTTCTGCCGGTCAAGCTAACCATTGCGCTGCCAATGCCTTTTTAGACGCTCTAGCACATTATCGTCATCAATTGGGGTTATCGGGATTGAGTATTAACTGGGGAGCTTGGGCTGAAATTGGTGCAGCCGCCGAGCGTCAGTTCGGTAAACAACTCCAACATCAGGGAATGGAAATGATGTCGCCATCCCAAGGTTTACAGGCTTTGGAGCAGAGCTTTTCTTGGGAGGTTGCTCAAGTCGGTGTGATGCCGCTCAATTGGCTGACATTTATGCAGCAATTCTCACCGGGGAATTGTCCGGCATATTTGGCAGAGTTTTCTCCGGTGGGGATTGCTCAATCGCTATCACCACCGCCGATGGAAATTCAGCAACAATTACAAACTCATGACTTTAGCGATCGCTTGCAGATTTTAACCATTTACCTGAAAGAAAAGATTGCCAAAGTGTTGGGTTGTTCAGTGGAGCGAGTCGATGCCAATCAAGCACTAAGCAAAGCCGGACTAGATTCTTTGATGGCGATCGAAATCCGCAATCGCATCATCACAGAACTGGGAATTGACCTTTCTTTAGAAAAGTTTGTTGAAGGTTCCAGCATCAACCAACTAGCAGACCTGTTATTGAAACAGCTAGCTTTACAGGGACTCAACGAAAATTCGGCAACTGAAATCACTGAGGATGTGGAAGAAATAATACTATGAACCTAAATGCCCTTTTAGCCGAGCTTTCAGACCGGGGAGTGAAATTATTAGTTGATGGGGAACAACTCCGCATTCAAGCGCCTAAAGGAGTTATCACTCCCGATTTACGGAATGCTTTAGCTAACAATAAAGTAGAGCTAATCCGGTTACTATACCAGAACAAAATCGGCGCTGCCTCCATCCCTTTGGTTCCGGTTTCACAAACGCAAAATGTGCCAGTATCTTTCCAGCAGGAACGCCTGTGGATTTTGGCCCAGTTAGCTGCTGTAGAATCTGCTCATAATATTGCTCAAGCCTTGCGGTTGAATGGGGATCTAGATTTAAACTGCCTGGAAAAAAGTATTAATGAAATTTTCCGTCGTCACGATGTCTTTCGGACAACATTTGGGGTATGGGAAGGCAATCCCGTGCAAAATATCGCTCCACCAGAACCGTTTAAATTATCTGTTTTAAATCTTGAGCATTTAGATGCAAGCGAACAATTAAAAACTTTCTGGCAAATTGCCGATGAAGCAGCCGAAGCTCCCTTTGATTTGGCGATCGCTCCTTTATGGCGGATTAAACTCATTCGCTTAAATGCAGGCGAGCATATTCTCTTGCTCGTCATTCACCACATTGTCAGTGATATGATCTCGATGGGTTTATGGATTCGAGAACTGGCGACAGTCTACAGTCATTTCTACAAGGGGCAACCTTCCCCACTGCTAGAACCTGCGATCCAATATCGAGACTTTGCCGTATGGCAGCGCCAGTGGCTCAACAATGATGCACTCAAAAGCGAACTAGCTTACTGGAAACAGCAACTAGAGGGGGCATCATTTGAATTAAAGTTGCCCATCGACCATCCCCGACCGCCACTCCAGAATTTCCAGGGTCGGCGAAAGTTTTTTAAACTCGATCCTGTTCTGTGGGCTGCAATCAAACAACGAAGTCACGAACAAATGGGAATTACTTCCTTTATGACTTTCGTAGCGGCGTTTAAGGCTTTGATTTATTTGTGTTCTCAGCAGGAAGATATTTTAATTGGCTTTACCGCCTCTGGTCGAGTTCATCCGCAAGTAGAGTCGCTGATTGGGTTTTTTGGCTATCCTTTGTTGCTGCGTACAGATTTGTCTGGCAATCCCACTTTTGCCGAAGTACTCAGCCGAGTGCGATCGGTGTTGTTATCTGCTTATGCTCACCAAAATGTCCCCTTTGGTAAAGTCGTTGAAGTCATGGGGTCGAGTCGGGTTGCACAAGATACTCCCTTTTTTCAAACATTCCGCACCGGATTAAGCTATGTCAACAGCCAACTACCGAGCGACCTAACAAATTTACCCAATCTGACGTTTTCATTGATTGACGAAGGAATTTGGGGGCCTACTGATTTAGATTTATATACCTATATTTACGAAGTCGGAGCAGATTTACAAATAGGAATTGCATATAACACCGATATATTTGAAAGTGAAACAATCGACGCTTTTGGTAATACTTTATTCCAAATTTTAGAACAATGGGTTAAGTCAAAAGATATTCGCCTTAATGAATTTATACTACCAACAGACCTTGATAGAAAAGCCAAATTAGCTAGGAGTCGATACCAAAAACAAAAGCTGGCGATCGCAGCTACTTTTACCGCCGATTTAGTCGCAGATTCTCTAAAATTCTGGATGCAGCAACTCAATTTACCCTCAGAAATTACCTTTGCTCCCTATAACCAGGTTTTTCAACAACTGCTGACTCCTGATAGTCTATTATCGCAAAATGAAACGGGAGTCAATATTGTTCTAGTGCGGTTAGAAGATTGGGTTAGGTCTGAGGATTCACAAGAGTTATCTAGTAACGAACAAAAGAATTCCATTGAGCGCAATGCTCAAGATTTAGTTTTGGCGTTACGTCAATCCTGCGAACGTACTAAAATTCCCCATTTGCTTTGTTTATTGCCAAGTAATGCAGAAATAGCAACTTTTTTGCAAGCAGTGGAAGCAAATTTATTAACAGAACTTGCCGATATTAGTGGACTGCATATTATTAATTATCAGGAGTTAGCAACAAGCTACCCAGTAACTAATTTCTATGATTCTTATGGCGATGAAATCGGACATATTCCATTTACGCCAGCATTTTTCACAGCGTTAGGAACAATGTTGGCAAGAAAAATTCACTGCCTACAGAGAGCGCCTTATAAAGTAATTGTCTTAGACTGCGATCAAACCTTATGGCAAGGTGTTTGTGGCGAGGATGGAGTTGAGGGCATTGTCATAGATTCATCTTATCAAGCATTGCAAGAATTTATGATTCAGCAGTGCGATCGCGGGATGTTGCTATGTTTGTGCAGCAAAAATAATCAAGCAGATGTCTTTGCTGTATTAGACCAACGCTCCGATATGCGGCTAAAGCGTCACCATTTGGCAGCTTGGCAAATTAATTGGCAGACTAAATCAGAAAACTTAAAATTGCTGTCTCAAGAACTAGGGCTGAGTTTAGATAGCTTCATCTTTATTGATGATAACCCCATCGAATGCGCTGAAGTTCGGCATCACTGTCCAGAAGTTTTAACCCTGCAATTGCCCACAAATACCACTGAAATTCCCCAATTCCTGGCTCATACCTGGGCATTCGATCGTCTAAACATCACTGTAGAGGATCGACAGCGAACGATTGTTTACCAGCAAAATCGCCAACGTCAGCAAGCGGCAAACGAATCTCTCACGTTGCTAGATTTCCTCAATAGCCTCAATCTGCAAGTGGATATTATGGAAATGCAGCCCTCCCAGGTAGATCGTGTTGCTCAACTAACGCAGCGAACAAATCAATTTAATACCACCACCTTACGCAGAACGTCGGCTGAAATCAAAGCCTTTTGCCTGTTAGACACTCATACTTGCTATGTTGTGGACGTGAAAGACCGCTTTGGGAATTATGGTTTGGTGGGAATGATGATGGTACAAACCACAGCGTCGGCAGTGGTGGTAGATACGCTGTTACTCAGTTGTCGAGTTTTGGGCAGAGGAGTTGAGTATCAAATGCTCAATTTCCTGGGTAAAATTGCCCTGGCACGCGGACTGAAGCAGATCGATATTATTTACACGCCCAGTTCTAAAAACCAGCCTGTTGGGGATTTTCTAGAACAGTTGGTAGCAATTGACAAGGAACGTTTAGCAGAAAGCTACTGCTATAAGTTTTCAGCAGATGCTTGTCGAGCGATCGCTATTGCTTCTGAACGATTAGACAAACAACCAAAACATTCGGCATCTGAAGGGAATTTAACGCAAAGCGATCGCGCAATACCCCAACAATCTGCCAATTACACCGCCTTATTCCAAAAAATTGCCTCAGATTGGCATACACCAGACCAAATTCTCCAGCAAATTGAGGAGTCTCAAGTTCAATACCAACAACAGCATCAGACATTTGTTGCACCCCGCACCGAAACCGAGAAACACTTAGCTGAACTGTGGCAAAACTTACTTCACAGATCCCCACTCAGCATCTACGATAACTTCTTCGACTTGGGAGGCAATTCTTTGTTAGCAGTGCAACTGCTGTCTCGGTTGCGAGAAAATTTCCAAGTAACCATACCCATTCATCAATTATTGGAAGTTCCAACAATTGCGGGAGTAGCTCAAGTAATTGAAGCGATCGCTCAGACAGGAGTGGCTGCCAATTTAGCGATCGATCTGGCAGCAGAGGCTATCTTAGATCCGGCAATTCGTCCAACGACAGCATTCAAGTTTATCGCCCAACCCCAGGCGATTTTCTTAACTGGAGCAACCGGTTTTCTCGGCGCGTATTTAGTAGACGAACTCCTGCAACAGACCACGGCTAATGTTTATTGCTTAGTGCGAGCGCAGGATGTACAACAGGGAATCCAACGCATCCAAAGCCATTTGCAAGCACATGGACTTTGGCAAGAACAGTTTCGCTCTCGCATCATTCCGGTCATTGGCGATTTGGCGTTGCCGAACTTAGGTTTGAATGAGTCACAATTCCATCAACTTAGCCATCAAATTGATGTCATCTATCACAATGGTGCTGTCGTCAATTTTCTTTATCCCTACACAAAACTCAAAGCAGCCAATGTCCTGGGAACTCAGGCGATTTTGCGTCTAGCAGCTCAAACGAAAGTCAAACCCGTGCATTTTGTTTCGACGCTGGGCATCTTTTCTGCTCCTGCCTATGCAAATGCTAACTCCATTCAAGAATCCGATAGATTGGCAGAATTTGAAGGGTTGCAAGGGGGTTATTTACAAAGTAAATGGGTGGCAGAAAAGCTGGTCATGCAAGCCCGCGATCGCGGGCTTCCTGTATGCATCTACAGACCAGGTGCAATCTCAGGACACAGCCAAACGGGAATCGCCAATGTGGATGACTTCTTTTGCAGCCTGACTAAAGGCTGTATCGAACTAGGTATGGTGCCGGATTTGGAATTTCCGCTCGATTTGACCCCAGTTGATTATGGTAGCAGAGCGATCGTCCACCTCTCTCAAAACCCTGACTCCTTCGGCAAGGCATTTCACCTTGTTTCTCCTGATTGTCTGTCTTGGCGTAATTGGTGTGACTTAGTTCGGTCTTTGGGCTATTCGCTAGAGCAAGTTTCTTACCATGAGTGGTATGCTAAATTGCTACACAATGCGGAACACAATATTCCAAATGCTTTACATGCTTTCCTGCCATTGTTAGACGAACAATTATTAAAGAACGTGCAGTTACCAGCATTTGATTGCCAAAATACATTGACTGGACTTACTGACACCAATATTATTTATCCAACAATAAACACCGAATTACTCAATATCTACTTTGCCTACTTCAATAAAAGTGGATTTTTGAGCGGAGTTTAGCCAATACTTGTTGGTTAAGGGGGAAAGGGGAAGGGGGAAGGGGGAAAGGGAAATTAAAAACCCTTAACCCTTACCCAAAACCAAACTTTGGGTTCAAAATGCAAAACCCAAGTAGTATTGGGAGTTTAGCTTTCTCTTGCCTTCTGCCTTATCCCAATGATAAATATTTACGCCCACCTACTTAAATCTTACTAAGAATTAATTTTATTTCAGAACTTGTAGTAGTAAAGCAGATATAAAATACCCCATCTTCTATTGGTTTTTCTAAAACTTTGGCATAAATATCAACGGTTAATTCTTTTGGAGAATTTGGTGATAAAACTAATTTAATATTACTGAAAAAAGAAGGGATAATATCCTTTTCTATATCCTTGGGACGTACCTCAGCTCCCTTGGTGGAAAGTTTAACTAAACTGCCTTGAAAAAGGTTTTTTGCAATGTGTTTTTCATCTAGAATTGTATATTCTATTGGTATTGCTTCAGCTAAGGCTAGTAATCTTTCTTCTTCTTGAGTTAGAAAGAGATTGTATTCTCCAATAATCCCCCTAACTTCATAAATATTTATCGGTAGTTTAATTCCTTTTACTTGTACTTGCTTTTGTCCGCCGACTTTAACAATTGACTCTACTTCTCTAAATGTCGATTCTGAAATAACAATCTGTCCTCCAATTGTATAGGATTCAATACGATAGGTGAGATTCACCTGGCTACCGACTACACCATATTTGGTTCGGATATAAGAGCCAATATTTCCAACAACAACTTCGCCTGTGTTGATAGCTATTCCCATTTCTAATGGCGGCAGATTCCACTGCTGCATCTTTTCATTTATACTGATCATTGCTAACTGCATAGCGATCGCACAAGCAATAGCCCTTGTAGTGTCGTCTTCTTTGACAGTAGGCGCACCAAACAACACTAAAATACCATCACCTGTAAATTCATCAATGGTTCCTTGATATTGGGTAATGATATCTGCCATTGATGATAAATAAAAGTTGAGAACTTGAACAACCTTTTCCGGGGGTAATTGTTCAGAAATACTGGTAAATCCTCTTAAATCGGAGACGAGTATGGTGATTTTGCGCCGTTCGCCCCCAAGCTGTAAACCTTTTGGGCTTTCTAATAAGGTGGTGACTACTTCTTTGCTTAAGTAACGCCCAAATGTATAACGAATTTCTCCAGCAGTACGGGCGATGTAGACTGTAATGGCGATCGCAGATCCCAACAGAGCTAATAATGGTGGTACTACAGGTATCCACCAACTGGCGATAAAGGCTGTATATGTAGTAGCTAATAGCAAACCTGCTGCCAAAATTGGGCTAGTTATTTTTTGGAGGGATAAAAATTTTATCCCGCCTGCATATCGCCATTGCCAAGTTAGACTTGCACCCACAAAAGACCACAGAAAAATCCATCCTATTTCTATTGGTTGCGACCAACTTTTAATTAGTGGGCGACCTGCTGTAGCTGCACTGATAATTTGACTCGCCATATTCGCGTGAATCTCTACCCCAGGCATAGGTTCTGGGGAAGTTAACAAACCACTACTATAGGGAGTGAAGAATAAATCCTCAAAACTCTCGCTGACGTTACCAATCAAAATAATGCGATCGCGTCCCCATTCTGGTGGTACTTTGTCTTCCAAAATATCTGTCATCGTGACTGTAGAAAAGCGCCTGGCTGGCCCCCTGTAATTAATTAAAATTTGGTAGCCACGGTCATCAGCTCGCACATAGCCACCATCATTAGCGGCAAAGGGGATAAATCTTGTCTTTCCTAACTGCCAATTTTTTGTCTGTCCAGAAGTTTGGGGTGCAATACCTTCGGCATCAAGATAAAGTAAAGCTAAATATAATGCAAAACTGTAAATAGTTTCCCCATTTTTATCTGTTAAGTAGAGCAAACTGCGTCTTACCTTTTTATCTGGATCTAAAACCAAATCATTTGCACCTACTTGCCCTTTATCTTTGAGTGCTGGTGGCGGGTCAATTGGTTCGCGTTGGTTATCCCCTACCACTCTTTGAATCCCGACTAAATTGGGGGTAGATGCAAATACTTTGGTTAATTCTTGATGTCCTGGTTCTACAGGTAAATCGCGGTAGATATCTAAACCAATAGCTCGTGGTTTCCTGGCTTTTAATTTTTGCAACAATTGAGCATACAGACCATCTGGAACGATTGGCTGACGAATTTTTTTCATGTCTGCAAGATTTACCCCGACAATGACAATCCGATCGTCGGGTGCTTCTTGGGGTCGCAGACGCATATATCCATCGAAAGCCTCCAACTCCCAAGGCTGCATTAAACCAGCAAAGCGTAATAAGATGACTACACCAGCCACACTAGGAGTAGTAATCAAAACACCGCGCCATTGCCACAGTAGCTTTTTCCACTTTCTCCACATCATCTTTTTTGCACCAAAATTAATTTTTCAGGTTAGCAAAGTAGCCGTTTTAACAAGTTCCGTGGGTTTAAGTCCCCCGGTTCTATAATCGGCAAGTTCTGTGTTGAGGTTAAATCCCCATTACAAAACTTAATTACGAATTACGAATTACGAATTACGAATTACGAATTATGAATTACGAAGCTGTACAGAGGTTAGCGATCGCTCGTGCAGCAGTCAAGGAAAGGTTCTTTGGCGATCGCCCCTAAACCGACTGATTGTAAAAGTTCTTCCCATTCAGTTGGCTTCTCGCGGCGCAATTGAGCAACGGTATTCAGTGCTTCCTGCCAAATTTGAGACTCTGCATAAATTTTTGCCTGTTCTAGAAGTCCTGCCCCAGCTAGCTGACTCTTCAGGGATGAACTTACTTCGGTACGCTGGAGCGATCCTTTGACAAATTGATCCTGAGCGCGATCTTGAAAATCGCAAATCATCGTGAAGTACCATCGATAGTACTTGCCAACTTGGAGAGAAACATTTGCTGGTAATTCCAGTTTAACGATCCCAGGAGTGCTAGGTAGTTTAAAGGTTGTCAGATAAACCTGATTTCCGGCTTCATCTGTCAAAGCCAATTCTCCAGATTGGGCAGTATTTTGAGGAATGTACCAATATAGTGTTGGATTGGCTGCAACCGTTTTCCCAAAATTATTTTTTGACGGCATCAAAGGCGTTATCGGTATTCCGCTCCCATCGATACAAGAAGAGCCACGCGTTCCTCCACCCAATGTTTGAGAGGGCGCTCCTCGGTCATCTACAGGTGGGAATTTGAGACTGACTTTCCGCTCGAAGTCAGATGGCGATCGCCGTGATGGCAAGCTAGCAAAAGTGACAATGGTGGGAGAAAGTGCGCTAACAAGGATCGCTAAAAACAGAAAAGATTTTGGTAAATTCATGATCCGCGTAAGGACTTTGTTGGACGTAAATCTTTAAAACAGTAAATCAGTTTTTTCAGAAGTATCTGAAAAATACGCTCCCTTACCAGGGATTGCCAACGATCGTGAAACCGCTCCAATAGTAGGGATGAGCAAATTCTTTATCTCCTATCTCTCTTAACTCCGGCGGTAAAGGAAAACTCTTACTCGCTGTTACCAACCGACCCTTCTCTAGTCGCACCTGACCCTTGAGCATCGCTACCTGTGCTTGCCGCAGAGCCTCGGCTTTAATCGGAGTTTCTTTCAATTTCTCGTAGAAACTTGTCATTAGTCCCATTGTGCTTTCATCGTTGACAGACCATAGACTGCCCATCGCTGATTTCACTCCTGCTAACACCGCCAAACCTGCAAATCCCAACTCCGCTTCTGGGTTCCCTAGTGCTGTACGACAGGCACTCAAAACCAATAGTTCCACTGGTGGCTGACTTAACTTCAACTGCCGCAATTGGCTAATTAGTAATTTGCTATACCAAAACTCAATATAGGATTTATTGATATTACCAGGCTGAAAGTTGGCATGGGTAGAGAAATGGACAATACCAAAGGTCTGTAGAGCGCGGGCTTGTTTGAGCTTTTCCACGGTGAAGTTTTCGTTGAGGAAAGATTTGCCAGTCCACAATTGACTGACGATTAAAGATAACTCTACTGAAGCTGCTGGTAAGGGCTTTTGATCGGGGAAGCGATTGGCTCCCATTGCTAAGACTTGCTGATTTCTCACATCTGCATAGCGAGTGTCAGTCAGTGATAGGCTGGGCATGAGACCAACGCTGTATCTTTCCACAATAAACCCTCGCCCGTCATGCAGGGCGGCGATCGGCAGGGAGCGTAAACCTGCGTCCATCAAAAAGCTGAGATTCGTAATTTTTTGAGCTTGTAAATCCTTCTCCAAAGGTTCAAGCAGCCAGTTATAGAGCTTTTGAGCCAAAGGCAGGTAAGGGGGAGAGCGTTGAATGTTAGTGATAGCTGCTTGGAATTCTTGAGCGTTTTTGAGGACTTGCTCTCGTGTCGCTCCCTTAATCTGCCGTCTGATTGGTGTTCCAGAGGAAGTGACCATCACTAGTTCGAGCTGGTAGTTATCTTGAGCTTGTTGCTGAGTGGATTGTACTTGCTGTCGGCGCTGCTCCAAACTTTGAGAATGGAATTCCCAGATAGGTTTCGGTTGCTTGGCAGTTTCGTCTTGTTGAGATTTGGAGTCTTGCTCGGTTTGGGGTTGAAACAAGACATAAATCAGGGCAGGTTTAACGCCAGTGGCTTGTTCAATTCGGCGCAATATAGCCTGGGCTTCTTTTAAGGTTTTGATGCGGACATTACTGATGCCCAAATGGTTCTCAAAGGTCTTGGTGAAGACTTCCTCCAGTTCTGGCATGTTGGTGTCAGTTGCTTGTGTGGAGGCGAAGCTTACTTCTGGTTGCTGGGTAAGAGGAAAAGGATTGCTGACATCGACAGGATTAAATTTAACAAGTGGAGTCTCAGTTGGAGGTGGAGGGGGGATGATAGAAATTTTCCCACCAACGATCGCACCAGCTGTACCATTTACCGAGGCATTGCCAATCTGAAACGGATTTAAGCTGCCTCCTCCATGCCGGATCGTGATGTCTCCGCCACTGTTACCGCCAAGGCTGGAAATGCTAGCCAGACCGCTGTTGCTGTCGGTGAAGGTGTCTGTTACTCGGAAAAATTGTCTAGCGGTGATATCTATGTCACCACCTCTACCGTTTTTCCCACCTTGGGCGTTAATCTGGGTAGTTTGAATGTCACGGCTGGAGTCAAGGGTGACATTGCCACCGTTGCCGAAACTACTGCTGGAATTAATTGCGCCAGTGGTAATATTGGTGGCAGCTTTGGCGATGATAGCACCACCATTAACTCCTGAACTGTTCAGGTTGCCCGTGGAGATGTCACCGCCGCCGCTTTCTAGAGCGATCGCTCCCCCATTCCCATTTGTAGAACTAGTGTTGAGAGTTCCCGCATTAGTATTGATATTGCCACTGGTGCTGGTTATTCTAATCTCTCGACCTTGATTTACTACATCGCCAGTAGTAATGTTTTGGTTGGCTTGCAGGTTCAGGGTGGTATTGTCAGCTCCAGTGAGTTGAAATCCACTAGTGTTGATGGAACCTGAGCCAAAGGGCGATCGCAAAGTAACCGGGTCATTGAAAGTCAGATCACCAGCCAACGTAATTGCACCGCTGCTGTTATCCCGCCCGATAAATATTTGAGAAAAGCCATTTTGCCAGGTGTTTAATTTACTGGCATTTAGATTTAATCGGGCATCGTTAATGTTGCCACCCAAGGTAATGTCTAAGCTAGGAGTACGAGGCTGCAACTGAAGGATACCAGTACCTTTGATTTGGGTGGAGCCAAGGAAGTTCATTTCATCAGCAGTGAGGGCGATCGTACCACTACCTGTTCCAGTGGGGTTAATGGAACTGTTCTTAATGCTAATTCCTTCTGTACTGTTACTACTAGCGCCTTCTAAGGTTATATTTCCTGTTCCCGTCGATTCCATCTCTGCGCCGTCTTCCAGTAAAATACCGAAGTTACGATTTCCCTCTCCATTACCGCCAGTACCCATGAGGCTGATATTTCCATTGGCTGAACGAACTCTGGAATTGCGACCGATATATATCCCCTCACTAATATCAGTTCCGACTCCGGCAATCCCCTCTAGATTAATTGTCCCCGTTTTAGTCGCGGTGATGATGCTACTGTTTACTTCAATGCCGTCGTTGTCCCTACCTCCCCTGGCGTTACTAGTACCTTGGAGTCTAATCCTGCCAGTGCCAGTGGAACTCACCAGGCTATTGTTAAGCTGAATCCCGTTGTTGTTGTTTCCATTCCCGTAGCCTATGCCAGTTAAGCTGATATCTCCATTTCCAGCCATGATGCTGCTATTATTCAGCCAAACGCCTTTCTGCTCGTTAGCATCAGCGTAGTTTCCCTGACCTTTAATCGAAATATTGCCAGTACCAGAATTGAGAGTAGCTCCATTAAGGCTGACTCCAATGGGATTTGCTGCTGTTCCTTGTGCCGGCTCGTTTAAGGGGTTACTACTACCGCCCAGAACTATATTGCCTCCATTAGAATCGATCGCAGCACCGCTTTTGAGGGCGATCGCTCCTCCATTGATACCGTCTCGATCTGCATTGAGGGTGACATCCAACTTCCCTGCGCCACTGGCTGTTAGCTTGGCATTTGAGTTGATAAAAATACTGTTATTAGCTTCTAGCGTTAGATTTGCATTGCCAGCAGCCGTTGTACCGATGTTGGCATTGATGTTGATATTGCGATCGGCAGCTAATTTCAAGTCAGAACCACTGCTCCATGAGATCGGATTGCTGACTGTAATATCTCCTTTACCAGCCAAACCCGATGTTGTCGAAACAGTAACATTACTCAAAGCTAGTTGATTTTGTAGCGTAGTCGAGTTGAGATTAGAAGAGGTTGTGGTGGTGTCAGCAAATATCCCCTTACCGAAGGTCATACTAGCTGTATCCATCGCGCTGCTGATGGTGATATCAGTCGGATCTAGCAAGAGCGTGCCGACTTCACCCGCAGGCGAACGCAAATCAACCAAGCCTTGAAATAAGAGCAATCCTTTGCTAGATACTTCTACTAACCCGCCATTCCCAGTATTAAGCCCCCCAATGGCGTCGATCTTACCAAAGAACTGAGTATTATTATCTGACCAAACGATCGCCCGACCGCCATCACCGTTTAGCAGCGCGTTAGCATTAATTACCGAATCGCTGCTAACAAACGTCTGTAAGGCATTGGGCAAGATACCTTGACCTTTATAATCTCCCCCAATCCGAACGATGCCGCCACCAGCTGTGCCAGAGGCATTAATGTTAGCACCAATCAATCCGACGCGATCGCCCAAGACGTTTACTGTACCACCTGTCTGCATAACTCCTGTATTGGAAACATCTAGGGTTCCAGAAGCGATCGTAGTTCCTGCGGCAGTTGGGATAGTTGTACCAGATCGTGTTAACTGCACTGTACCCGCATCTAAATTTGCGATCGCACCAAGATTTAGTCCCTTAGCCCCTTGGGTTAACAGCGTTGGCAAATCCAGAGGGTTAATTGCTAGCTGTTGCTTTGTTGTATTTCTTGGCAGTTCTAGCTCTAAACTCAGCAGGTTTCCCGCTTGAGAGATCCGAATCAGGTTTGTCCCCGGTACTGCTGCAATAGTAATATTTCCGCCGGGTGCGCTCAATGTAGCCGTATTGATGATACTGCCACCAATTAAAGTCAGATTGTGTTTTTCTAAAACTGACAAACTACCAGCATTGATAATAGTCCCAGGATTGGCGAAATCAAAGGCAAACGCAGAGGGATTGCCATTTAAATTTGAGTAATTATTTTTACCGACTGCATTAAACCAAAGGCGATTATCAAAGCCAATTGCTGTAGCAGTCGTTACCGTAAAGTCAGCCGGAAGGTTAATTTGGGCATTCGGCCCAAAGATGACTCCGGCTGGATTCATGATGAATAAGTTGGAATTTCCTCCAGTTACCTGAATCAGTCCATTAATGGTTGAAGGATCTCCGCCGACAACTCGTGTGAGAATATTATGAATATCGGGATTCGAGAGAAAATTGGCAATCTGCTCTTGATTGAGTCCAAATTTCTCCAAGCTGTGAAATAGGTTCGCCCGATCGCCAGAAAGCTGACCCCCTTGGATATCAATGCGATTTCCCTCTTGAGTGACAACTGTCCCTGTCCCATCATTAGCTGGAACAATGGATTGTCCAAGTACGGGTTTGGCAGCAATGTTCCCTAACCATAAACATAGGGTAAGCACGATCGGCAATGAAGCATCCTGATTTTTAAACACCAGTTGCTTCTGCTGGCAAAGACGCTGTAAGAAGAAGTGCACAACTGCCTTGCCAATGTACTGCCTTGCCAACCTACTATTTCGTTTTGACTTTTGATTTTTTCTGTTCACTGCCAATTCCCCAAGCTTAAAGTTGATAATTCACTTGGAAATAAAAGCCATCATCTTCAGCGTTACTGCTATGTGCGATCGCCATAATTCTAGTGGTGCGCCACACAAACTTTGCCTCGTAGCGAGCAGAGGGGAAAGAACACTTGCGAACTATCTTCTTTTTGTCCAAAGTCCAAATAGTAGATATCTCTAAAATAGTATCATTTTGTGATAGAAGAAGATTATAGACCTTTTTTTACACAGAAATATGAGCGACATACTGAATTATATTAAAGACAATCCTAAAAAACAAAGCCTTTGATTAGTTTGGAGTATGAACAATTACAACAATTAATCTTAAAGACACAGTGATTGTATCATGAAAAACAAGCTTTATTAGAATTGAAAAAAGTGAGAATTATTGTTATATGAGGAGGTCGTAAACCAAAACTATCTATTAAAGAACAAATCATTTTAAGAGGCTCGACCTTAACCTCTCACGAATACATACTGCGTCGTCTTGTAAGGGACTTCCAAATAAAAAAATATTCAATTAACTCTTGTGGGGTGGGCGTCTCGCCCGCCCAGTCTACAGGGCGGGCAAGATGCCCACCCCACAATATTGGATAATTTATTTCTTGGAGTTCCCTAATCTAAAGATTTACTTGATAAATGGTCTCTAGGCAGAAATATAGAAGACTATTTAACCAATAATATAATTTCTAGTTCAAAAGTAAGGATCGCGTTTTAGGAACAGTTGATGAGGCGATCGCTCTCAGTCGTTGGTTGAACTATTTAACCACTCAATTGCCCACATATTAACATTGTATTTGAGTAATTTATAATGCAGATAAATTCTTCCACTTTGAATGTAAATAGAATACTCTCTCCTGACGAACGCGTGTTTGAAATTGCAAATCAGCTTGGGGGCGCATTAACTAACGTCGTCATTAACCGTATTAGAGGGCCCCTGAGTGCAGCCATTGTCAGACAGGCAATTGACTTGACCCAACGTCGCCACCCACGTCTAAATTGTCGGATCGTTGGTTCTACCGATTCCCCACGCTTTGAAGAGGGAGGCGTGACGATCCCGTTGCAACTAGTACATAGCCACGATGATAATCAGTGGCAAAATATTGTTTTGCAAGAACTAAATCAAAAAATTGAAAGCGACAAATATCTCATGCGTGCTGTATTGGTTCAGCCTGTCGGCGAACCCAAGGAATCAACAGTCAGCTTTTTGATTGTCACCTTACATCATGGTGTTGCAGATGGCACATTCTGCATCCGACTGCAAGCAGATATCTTGACGTACTGTCAAAAGATAGCAACAGGCGAACCTGTCGAAGCAGTAGTGCGTTTACCTGTACTGCCTGCCTTGCCAAAGCTTTTCCCTCCCTCAATGCAAGGATACAGTGGTGTAGTAAATACGATCGATTGTTTGTTGCGGCTTGTCAGCCAATATGTCGCCCATCGTCCCGAAACTTTAGGTTTTGAGCAGTATCAAACACCGGAATTACGTCGTGCTAACGTGGTTTATCGCCAGCTTGATGAAACTTTCACCCAACGGTTTAATGAAGTTTACAGAAAGGAGAAAGCGAGCGAACAGAGTGCTTTGTGTGCTGCGATGATGCTTGCAGCCGCGAATAAAATAACAGGTGGAAAAAAGCGAGATATCTATTTGAATTGTCAGTCATTTGCAGACCTGCGTCGCCGCATCCAACCAATAATTAGTGATGAGCAGATGGGGTCTTTAGCTTCATCCACTGTTACATTTCACACCCTAAAACCAAGTATGTCCTTTTGGGATTTAGCACGCGATGTGAAACAAAAAATCGCTACGAATATCCAGCGCAACGATCTATTTAGTATGATGCTAGCATCTGGACTGGCAGTGGCAACGAAGGGGATGCTCCTAAATCAAGTACTGGCTACTGTTGGAGTCACTAAGCTTGGTTTAGTTAACATTTCCGATCGTTATGGGGTATTTGAACTCGAAGAAATTAATGCTGTAGCTTCAGCATCGGTGTTTCCAGGTGTTTTTGTGATTGAGGCATTAAGGTTCAAGAAAAATATGTTTTTGAATTTTATATTTTCTGAGCCTTCACTCAGTCAAGAAACGATCGCGGCACTTGCAGACGATGCTATTGTCTACCTAGTTGATGCTTGTGCAGATTAGATTTACTGCCAGCGTAAATTTGTTTTTCTGGTAGTGACTAGTTGAGTTTTTCAGAAAGCAGCATCATATTCATCAACTATAAGTAGGCTTTGGTCAAGTCCAGTTTTTTTGAGTGTATCCAAGACCATTTCTTGTGGAGCAACTATGTAAATATTTGCATTAGCATCTATTGTGTGTTTAGCAAAAATGAGTACCCGCAGACCCGCACTGGCCATATATTCTAAGTCTTGCATCAACAACACGAGGTGTTTTGGATTCTCAGCTGCTGCTTTCTCTACCTCTGTCTTGAAAATGGGTGCAGTCATTGCATCTAATTCTCCAGACAAAGTGATTTTAGCAACATCATTGCCGATCTCTAGTGTGACGCTGAAAGCCATAACTTTTTCCTCTATGCTTGTTTATTTGAAGCTATTCGTGAAATTTTAAGGTCGGAGACAATTTATCAACAAGAAATTATACTTAAAATTGGCGTTGGAAACATAATTTTTGAGTAGGTGATGCCTACTTTGGGCTATGCCTACGCGTAAGGGACTTCCATCAAAAAAGCTCCCATCGCTGTGTAGACACAGAGGCAGGGAACTCTTAACAGTCTAGGACTTACGCAAAAACCCTCTCAAACTCTCATTCCTCCGTGAACTCTGCGCCCTCTGTGGTTCGTTTTCCGTTACCCGTGCGTAAGTCCTACAGTCTATACTTTGACGACGCATTCAGGAGCTTGTTGGCGGATAGGCACTTGAATTATGAAATTAGTGCCTTCCCCAAGGCTAGAAAAACATAGCAATTTCCCACCATGCTTTTCCGTAATGATTTGGTAGCTGATTGCCATACCCATACCTGTTCCTTTGCCTACAGGTTTGGTAGTAAAAAATGGATCGAAGATCCGGCTTTGAACCGATTCTGGCATTCCTTGTGCGTTATCAGCGATCGCAATTTCTATTGATTGTGAATCAACTACAGAAGTGCGGATAGTAATTTGACTGGGATTTTCTTGTATCTGTTGAGAAGTGCGCTTGATGTCTGCTTCATCAAGGGCATCGATTGCATTTACCAAAATATTCATCAATACTTGGTTGAGTTGACCAGGATAGCATTCCGCTTGCGGCAAGTTGCCATAATCTTTAATAACTTCAATGGCTGGACGATCTGGTTTATCTTTAAGGCGGTGTTGCAGAATCAAGAGCGTACTTTCGATGCCTTCATGAATATCAACTCTCTTAAATTCCGCTTCATCCATACGCGAAAAATTCCGCAGCGATAGCACAATATTACGAATTCTTTCAGTCCCCATTTTCATTGAAGGCAGTATCTTTTGTAAATCTTCAATGAGAAATTCTAGATCGATTTCCTCTGCTAATGCTTGAATTTCTGGGTCATGACTAGAATAGCGTTCTTGGTAGAGAGAAATCATCTGTAACAAGTTTTCAGTATATTCATCCAAGTGAGTAAGATTGCCGTGAATAAAGTTGACTGGGTTATTGATTTCATGGGCAATACCTGCTACAAGTTGACCCAGACTAGACATTTTTTCACTTTGAACTACTTGTGCTTGAGTACGTTGCAATTCACTCAAGGCTGTTTTCAGTTCAACAGTCCGTTGTTCGACTCGCGCTTCTAGTTCTGCATTACTATTTTCTAAAGCAATAAAGGATTCGCGCAATTGCTTTGCCATGTGATTAAAAGAGTGAGCAAGAGTGTTGAGTTCATCGATATTCCCCTCTTCGAGTGTCTGTTGTAAATCACCAAATGCTATTGCCTGGGTAGTCTGATTCAAGCGCAAGATAGGATGGGCAATCCAGCGTGAGGTAAATACGCCAATCGTTGTTGCTACTATCAGCGCCCCAAAACACAACAGAATACTAATTTGGGTGTTGGCATGGATTTGCGCCATGTAAGTTTTTTCGGGAATACCAACTACTACCAACCAGTCCAAACCATATTGGTCTCGCCAAGGTACAACATGCACGTAGAAATTTTCCCCTTGAACATTAACTTTCAGTTTTTGGGTATTGGTAATCGACTGGAAATTTGGAATGCGCTGCTGAAGCTGCTTGGCAATGTTTTGTACCGCCGGATTGGGGCTGTCGATCGCTTTCAGGCGTTTAATTTCGTTATTGACTACGGTAAAAGGCTTTTCTCGAGCAGAATTGGCAACCAACATACCATCACGCTCCATAATAAAAACTTGTCCGAAGCGGCTGACATTTAATTTTTGTAAAAATTCACTGAGTTTCAACAGGTGAATTTCAGCCCCTACAACACCAATCAGTTTTTTGCTGGCATCATAAATCGGACGACCTGCCGATGCCACAATATAGGGGGGATAAGCAGGATCGTAATAAGTATAAATGCGAACCCAAATAGGTTTACCGGCTTTCACAGGTTCAGTATAGGCAAGTTCATTGACGGTATCCCAAGTACTAGTCGTCATCACTTTGGTTGGGTTGCCATCATTATCTGTTAAGTAAGTTTTCGTATTTTTCGGCAGACTTGGAGTTTTGATTGCATTATCATCGATTGTCACCGTTTTACCATCGTAACGGCCGGCTCCAGTCCCTTCCCCAGTTGCTAGGTTCAAGCTGATAAAAGTTAGGTCATAGGCTTGCATTTCGTGCCAGAAATACTTGCCAACCTTGAGGCGATCGCGCACATTCAGCAATCCCATGCGAATTGCATCCGCATTTAACTGGATAACTTTATGGGGAATCGACAGGTAAGCATCTAAATGTTGATTGACTTCACCACTGGTTCGTTCCATCAACTGATCCGCAAGATCGTTCACCGCTTTCTCGCCATTTTTAAACGACAGATACCCAACCAGTCCCACGATGGCAAAAACTTGCAATACGAAAGGAACGATCAGAACAAGCTGTAATGAAAATGCACGGACTTTGCTAGACGGATGTATCTTCATGAGTGGTAAATCTTGGTTCGCGCAGGTCTTGGCTTAACCTAGATTACCCATCACAAACTTCATACTATCAAATACCAGAAAAATCACTTAGTTGTATTTATACTATTTTTCAGATAATTTGTGCTTCATCTTCCCAAACTTTATCCTCAATCAAGCTCCTTCCTTACTTCTGCGAGCAAGATAAATACATTTGTGTCCCGCTATTTGGGATATTGAATGCGATCTACTAAGTATTAATATTTAGTAATTAAGTTTACTTTAATAATGCCACTTGAAGAATGTTTCAGTATCGAAACATTACTTTAATAATCTTAATGAAGTATTGATGTTTATAATGATTTAATATTTCTAGTAATAAAACTTAAGGTTTGTGGATTCCAAAAACCAAATCTGGCAATTAAGAATGCCAAAAACTTCATAAATTAACTGTTTGCAAGTTCAGGCCTGATATCGGTATTCAGAAATCTTTGGTAATCAAGTAACTGAGTATCAATTTTGCCTTGCCTGTATTCAGAAATACTTGGTAATCAGCCCAGTGAAATGCGTATTAATTTTACGTATCAATTTTGCTTGGTTTTGATATTGCCGCTAGTATCACCTTTTTTATATTCACACCAACTTTTGAGACAAATCGACCGAAACTACTTCAACTCTTGAAAGGACTAAAATTGTGAACACATTCGATCGCCTAACTCAGCAGCTGAATCAACTGCTCGCTCAGGATTACCTGGCATTTAGTATTACAAAAAATCCTGTTGCACAAATGCTGAGCAAAGCTTGCTTTGCTCAGATTGCTTATATCATGCAGCAATATTCGATTTTTCCAAAGGAGTTGGTGGGTTTCACAGAGTTAGCAAGACAGAAAGCGCTGGTAGCAGAATGGGACATTGTAGCCCAAGAACTCAAAGAAAACATTGCTGAAGAGATGGGCAAAAGTACACAAGGAATCTCTCATTACACGCTTTTAGCTGAAGGGTTAGAACAAGGATTAGGTGTTGCTGTGAAAAATACAATGCCGTCAGTTGCTACATCCAAATTGTTAAGAACCGTGCAATCGATATTTGAGCAACCCCTACCTAATGTGCTGGGGGCAACCTATGCGATCGAGGCAACCTCAATTCCTGAGTTAACTCTAATCGTGCAACTTCTAGATTGGTTGCTAGAAGGAGCAATGCCCAAAGATTTGGAATATTTCTTCAGTAAGCATTTAAACGAGTGGGAACTCGAACATGAAGCAGGCTTGAGAACATCTCTGGCAATATATATACAACCCGAACAATTTGGAGAGTTTGCAGCAGGGTTTCGGGCAACGATCGATGCGATGGAAGCTTGGTGGCAGGAATTAGCGCAAGAGGCAATCTCATCTGGGGTTGTTCTGAGTACAGCGATCGCTCAATAGCACTGATTAAATAGAATTTAACAATATGATCTCGATCTATCCTTCATTTCTCGATCGCACTTCTAGTACCAATCAAGCAAAATTTGGACTACCCGGTGATTACTACTTTAGCGAGCAAATTTTTGCTTACGAGCAGCAAACTATCTGGCGTAACACCTGGCAGTTTGTAGGACGTGAATCCGAT
This sequence comes from Nostoc sp. PCC 9305, assembly GCF_963920915.1. NCBI lineage: Bacteria > Bacillati > Cyanobacteriota > Cyanophyceae > Nostocales > Nostocaceae > Nostoc > Nostoc sp. PCC 9305. The sequence continues at coordinate 1,612 of NZ_CAWUDN010000017.1, read as the reverse complement.
CTACCTAATCCTGGGGATTATTTAACTTGCCAAGTTGGCGATCAGCCCATGTTCGTGATTCGCGATAATAATGGTGAATTGCAAGCAATGCACAATGTTTGTCCGCATCGCGGAGCGCAGATATTACAAGGGCAGGGTCATTGTCAACGGGTGCGTTGTCCGTATCATGGTTGGAACTTCAATTATGAAGGCAATCTTAAAGGTTTACCTCGTGCTGAGTGTTTTCCCAATTTAGATAAGTCGGCTGTCTATCTAGCTAAGGGACGAGTAGAGACATGGGGCGGCTTTATCTTTGTTTGCTCAGAAGCAGAAGGCGAATCGTTAGTCAGTTATTTAGCCGGATTCTCAGCCTATTTAGAGCAATATAAGCATTCTTGGCAGGAACTTCAGCAGGTCGATCGTTGGTTTTATGAAGAGCCAGCCAATTGGAAATTTCCCATTGAGAATTATCTAGAGTGTTATCACTTGTCAGTTGTTCATGCCCAAAGTTTAAAGTGTTTCGATCCGAAGAATATTATTTACACTCCAACTGGGCGACACTATCAGATATTTGTTCCCTTTACAGATGATGAATTTGTCAAAGATCACCCCGCTTTTTCAGGAGAACCAAGGGGACAATCGTATCAGGGCTTCATCTTTCCTAATATGATGGTGAATACTGCAAGAGACAAAGTTTCAGTTTTTCGGCTGACTCCTTTATCTCCCACAAGAACTAAGTTTGAGGTTTTTATTTATCAAACAAAAGCACAGATTGAAGCATTTCCTTATAAACAGGATGAATTTCGACCTGAATTTGAGCGGGTGTTAAATGAAGACTTTGGAGTGGTGCGATCGCTACAAGCAAGCGTTCATTCCAAAGCTTATGGTGTACTTCAGCTTGCAGATATTGAATATGGAATTTCTCACTTCCATCAAGCTTTGTCGAAGTACTACCAACCTTAATAGACATCTCTAAAATAGTCTATTTAGTCTTCATCTTGATACAAGACCCCAAGTTGATCGCGCAAGCGCATTAGGTTCTGGGTTTCACAAAAATGGATAAAGTCGAGCTTATGCTTCAGAATTTTTCTCATGTTTTGCTTCAAACCACAACCAGCTACGCGATCGATACCAAAACAGTTCAAATTTGAACAACCAAAATCACCCCTAGTCAACCCGCTAGTACAGTTAAACAAACCGTAGCCCGAGTTATTGTTTATCCGTGGGTACTGATTGCCAAGCAAGACGATGTTTCCAGTGCGATGTGAAATTAAGTTGAACTGCTTGGTTAAAGTCCTCCAAAGCTGCTGAAAAAGCTAGCTTTGCTGCACCTTGGTTGTTCAACTGTTTAGGGCATTGTGGATTCCATACATATTTTTGACAAGTTTGGTGGGCAATTTCTACATCACTGCCATTCTCAGGATTTTGAAAGACGGGATGATAATGTAACCTGTTGCAGCAAACTTGCAACCATTCTTGCCACCCACATTGCCACAAGCGGACTGTTCCATCAAGACTACCACTGGCAATCAATTTACCATCAGGGCTAAAAGCTGCGGAATTTACCCAATACTCATGCCCGCGCCAAGGTTGACCAATGGGGTTGCCGTGAATATCCCACAAGCGCACTGTC